>CAYRWJ010000018.1:0-19696 GCA_964427985.1 uncultured Methanosarcinales archaeon | reverse complement strand
GCAACTGATAGTAATAACGTAACCATAATCGTAACCGCTGCAGGTGGTGGCGGAGGCGGTGGTGGTGGCGGCGGTGGTGACCCTCCAGAAGAACTGTCAGAAGAATTACCAGAAGAGTGTAGTCCTACCTGGGTATGTAATAGTTGGAGTTCATGTACAGATGGAACTAAAACAAGACATTGTGAAGATTTAGAAGGATGTGGAACCACCGATGGAAAACCTTCAGAAGTAGAAGATTGTTCAGTTATACCCCCTCCTTGTGTGGGACCGGATTGTATATTTACGCCAGAAGTAATAGAAACTGGGGAAGGAATAAGTTTAACAGATATTGATGGAGTTGATGGATTTACCACATATACTCAATTTAAGGGTAATAAAACAAACAATACTGAAGTTCCCTGTTATGAGTCATCACAAGAAGTAACACTAAGTTTAACTGATGAAAACATAAGTATGCCTTTGGAAGAAGGAAGAGAAATAATTGTAGACCCTTTCGAATTAACCTGTGAAGGGGGAAGAGTAGACTTAACTGCAACAGTTCCATATAATTATGGTGAGTTTGAAGTTTATGTATGTCGAGATGGATTTTGTGGGCCGGTGATATCGAGAAATATATCTACTTTAGTTTGTGAAGATAGTTTAGTTAAAGAATATTTAAGAACTGAAGAAGTATACCAGCCAGTCATAGAAACATTAAATAAAACGTTAGTAGATCAAATTCTTGAATTAGAAGTGAACTCATTAAGTATTGGAAGCATTAGTGCCGCATTTTATGGAAACACAGAAAATGTTTATGTTGCACTAAAAGGCTTGGCAACTCCAATAAATCAACCAGAAAATCCAAATCTAAAAATTGTGGGAATCCCACTTCAAATAAAAGTTTTACCTGCAACAGATTTAAACGTAAGTTTAACATTACCTTATAAATTAGCAGAAAACATAGATGAAAGTTCATTAAGATTTGCAATTTTTAAAGAAAAAAGATGGGAGCTGTTTGAAACAGAATTAAACACAGAAACTAAAGTTGTAAGTGCTGAAATAAACAATCTCACCCAATATTTAAATGAAGATAATGAAGCAATATTTGCAATACTTGGAGCTATTTGTGTTGATTGTATGAATGTAACTCTAAAAAAAGTTTATGAATATCCTGCGAATTCAAATGCTGCAGTAGTATTAGTGCATGGTTTTGGAAGCACGCCTGCCTCTTTTCAAGCAATGATTAATGATTTTAGTTTAACAAAACAACCTGTTGATGTGTGGACTTTCGGATATCCTCAAAATAAACATTTAGATGAAAATTCCAAAGAGTTTTCAAAATTAATGGATATAAATTTAAGAGACTATGAACAAATTATAATTGTTGCACATTCATTAGGTGGAGTAATAGCACAATATGCTTTATTAGAAGCAAAAGAAAATAAACAACCTTATTTAAAAAATGTAGATGAACTAGTATTAATGGGTGTGCCCAATCAAGGAATGCAGTCTTTTGAAAGTTTAAATCTTCTAGCCAACATATTAACAAATACTAAGTCATTAAGTACATTATTTGATTTCAACAGCATATCAATACAGGATTTAAAGAAAATAAGAATAATAGAAAGAGTAAGTGGAGTTAATTATAGAGTTGTGGCAGGAACAAAACCATATACTTTCCAAGCTGGACCAATAAAAGTTTCTTCATCATTATTATTTAATTTTACAGAAGCAAATGATGGATTATTAACTACAACCAATGTTAGAACTATAGGTGGATTGCCGGTAGATAAAATTTGTGAAAATTATTGGGAATTATACGTAACTCATACCGAATTAAATGATGATCAAAAAGCAAGAATGTTAGTTGGAATGTTAGTAGCAAACCAAGTTGGATTAGATAAGATTGATGTGGGAAGTAAAAGATACCTAGAAATTAGCCTACCTGATTGTACTACAGGAGATAAAGTATTTGTTAGTGGAGTTCAAAAATTTGAATCAGCAACGTCAGATTATAATATTTGTGAAGTTGTAGCAAAAGAAATGTTTGCAACTCCTGGAACTTGCGAGGATAAAGTACAAAATCAGAATGAAAAAGGAACTGATTGCGGAGGAATATGCGCGCCTTGTTTTAATTTCAAAGACTTTTACCAAAGTACGAAATTTTTATTATATTTTATAATTTTAGGAATTATTATTATAATGATATTAACTGCAATAAAACATTTTGCACCAGCGCGTTATGTAGAAAATGAACCCATATTTAATTTTAAATTTATAAAACATTTAGATAAGGATGTTCAAAAAATAAATGATGAAATAACTGAATTAAAAGAAAAACTCAAATGATTAATTAACTTCCTTTTTTTGAGGGGGTTTGTTATGTCGAAAATAATTTCCCTAAGCTACACCCGTAAGCAAGAGTTGTTTTTGACATAACGCCTCTCCCAATAAAAATAATAAGAAAAATGAAAATAAAAACATTTAATTTTACAATTGCAACGTATGTGGTAATCTTAGTTTTAATAATAACACTGTCTTTGTTTTCAAATAATTTTGTTGACTTTACTGGAAGAGTAGTTGGAGATTATATATTAAAAGAAAAAGCATTTGAAGTAAATAAACAATTTTCTGAAACTGGAGTTTATCTTTGGAGTCCGGGAAGAAATCAGACCATAAAAGATTTAAGCATAGAAGGAGACATATATGGAACGGGAAATGTAGAAGTAAGTTTAATAAAAGGAGGAAACAAAGTAATTCTTCTTAAAAGAGTAACTTCAACTGAAAAAGTAGCAGTTGAAGAATATGTGGAACTTCCCGAAGGAACAGATATTGGATTAACTTTGGAATATGGGGATGGAGATTGGGATACTGACAATGATGGAATTTCTTCATTAACAGATGGTATTGACTTTGAAATAAACCCTTTATTTTTTTTTGATGTTGACAAAAAGTTTCTTTGTACATTGTGGGAGGTATATAGTTTAGAAAAAGAAGATTATACATCTACTTGTTATGGTGCATCAACTTGTTGTAATTTTTTAGGACCAAGTACATCTTCTTATGGTTGGAAAGATGAGTTTGTGTTAATAAGCGGAAATCCAGGAGTGACTACTAATAACATTGTATTAACAAGAATAGCATTTTATAATGGTACTAACCTAGCATATAGTAATTATGATGGTTTACCTGCCAAATTTGTAAGTCAAAAAATAATAAATAATTTTAATGAAAGTGGTAAAGAATTATTTGAATCAAAAAACTATTTAATTAAAATAGATTTAGCCGAAGATACCTTTTTTAATTTTAAAACAATAAAATACAAAGTGGAAGAAATAGAAGAAGAAATTGATGAAGGAGTAATTAGAATAGAAGAAATAGAAGAAGAATTAGAAATTCCAGAAATAAGTTTAACAAAAAATGGTTACAAAATTTTTAAAGAAGAACCTGAAGAACATTTTACAATAAATCTTGAAAAAAGTTATTTAGATAATTTAAGAATAAACACAAAAGGGATGTCACTTCTAGATATGGAAATAAATCTTGATTTAACAGATTCATATCAAGAACTAACTTTTATTACAGAAAAACAATTAAATGCTGTTGCTAATTTTAAAATCCCTCTAAATAAAATAAATGGAAGAGATTTAATAATAAATGATGGAAATATAACTGCGATTTATTTGAGAAATGATGATAAAAATGCGTATTTTAGAGCAAATATAAAACTTAATAAATTAAATATTGTATTGTTGGATAAGTTAGAAGAATTAGCTTCTGAAAAAAATAAAAGTAAAGATTGGAAAATTTATATATATTTTATAATGTCTTTACTAGTGGCAGTATGCATATACTTTTTTGCTGGAGCAGGATGTGATTTAAGAGAGTGGGCAGATTTAAATATTAAAAATTTAACTTTTAAAAGAGACATTAAAAAAATAAGAAAATTAAGAGAAAAATTTGAAAAGTAACACATAAATCTTTAAATACTCCTTTTTTGTTGAACTAATATGATAAAAGGCCAAATTATAAGTGGAAGTTTTGAAAACATAATTGCACGACAAAAATCAGAAGAAGAGTTCGAGATAGGAGAATTATTAATTTCAGAAAATAAAAATAATAAAGTATTGCTGCAAGTAACAGATTTAAGTTTTGGAAGTCAAATATCACAATCAAATCTTGAATTAATTTCTGGAATGAATTTAGAACAAGGTATTAGTACAAACTTTATGGACTCTGAGCTAAGATTGTATAATTTAGCTGTTTTAAAAAGTTTATTAACCATTAAAGAAACTGCTAAATCTGCAAAAATAATGCCTTCATTTTTTTCCGAAATAAGAGAAGTTCAAAAATCCGATTTAAATTTTGTAACTCCAAAAAAACCGCTTTTTATAGGTAATTTGCGTTCAGGAAGTAAAATTTTAGATTTTCCAATATCCTTAAATGGAGAAGAAGTATTAAGCCACCACGTTTTAATCCCTGCAACAACAGGGAGAGGAAAATCAAATTTAACATCTGTAATCTTATGGAATATAGTCTCAGAAGGATATGCAGGAATGTTAGTGCTGGATCCCCATGATGAATACTATGAAAGATTAAAATTACATCCCAAAAAGGAAAGAATAATCTATTATTCTCCTTTTAATGTTCCATCTGGAGAAAGAACTCTAAAGATTAATGTCAAATTAGTAAAACCACAACATTTTGAAGGAGTGATAGAATGGAGCACGCCCCAAAAAGAATGTTTAAGTCTTGCTTATAAAAAATATGGTGAAGAATGGATAAAATCTCTTGTTGAAATTGATAGTTTAGAAAATATAAATGAAGCAACATTATCTGTGGTAAAAAGAAGATTAATTGATTTGTTAAGTATAACCAATGGTAAATGTACGGGAATATTTGATATGCAAGCAGGAGAAACTACAATAAGAGACATAACAAAAGAATTAGAACAAGGAAAAACAGTGTTAATTAATACTTCTTCATGCTCAGGAAGACAAGAAATACTTGTGGGGTCATTAATAACTGTTGAAATATTTAATAAGTATAAACATTATAAAATTTCTGGAGAATTAGCAGAAAAACCCGTAATTTCAATTGTATTAGAAGAAGCACCAAGAGTTCTTGGAAAAGAAGTATTAGAAAAAGGTTCAAACATATTTTCTACTATAGCTAGAGAAGGAAGAAAATTTAAAGTGGGTTTAATAGCAATTACACAACTGCCTTCTTTAATCCCCAGAACAGTCTTAGCTAATATGAATACAAAAATAATCCTCGGAATAGAAATGGGACCTGAAAGGCAAGCAATAATAGATTCTGCTGCACAAGATTTAAGTTCGGATGGAAGAAATATAGCTTCATTAAATAAAGGCGAGGCAATTATTACTTCAAATTTTGTTCCTTTTGCAATCCCGGTTAAAATACCCTTATTTTCATCATTTATAAAAGCAGAAGAAATTAAAGAAAAAAAAGACTTTTCAGGCGTGCATTTAGGTTAGCTTTTTAAATAAAAGTTCCTTTCTTAAAGACGATAAAAGGTAAAAGAAAACCTTTTTAAATATATACTCAAAAACTTATGTTGCACAAGATGGAATATGATATTATAGTGGGGGTGAGTACACGAGATTGTGAAAAAACCATTTCTAATGTAGTTAAAACTATCGATAAAGCTTTAACAACTCATTTTTCAAAATATAATTCTTTAATACTGTGCGCAGATGGCTTTTCACAAGACAAAACAAAACAAAAATTTAATGATACAAAAACAATAACTGAAAAAAAGTTTGTAACTGAAAAAGGTAAACGGGGAAAAGGCTCAGCAGTAAGAACAATATTACAAAAAGCAGCAATTCATAATTCTTTAGCAGCATTATTATTAGATGGAGACTTTTTAAGTATAAAAGAAAAATGGATAAAAGATATGCTAAACCCCATTATTAAACGAAATTATGATTTAGTAATACCTCATTATATAAGAGATAAAAATGATTGTTTAATAACAAACCATTTAATTTATCCTTTATTTAAATCATTATTTAATGTAAACTTAAGACATCCTGTTTCAGGAGATTTTTGTCTTTCACGTATTGCTTATAAACAATTACTTAAAAGTAAATTTTTCCCAACAGATTCAGGAATAGATGTATTTATTGCAATAACCGCATTATGCGAAACATTAAACATATTAGAATTAAAATTAGGAATTAAAGAACACACATCTTCTAACTTTTACTCAAGACCTGATGAAAGTGTAATGCCCATGTTTAACCAAATAATGAAAGAATTTATTCAACTAATCAGATATTATAAATCACTTATTAAACAAGAAGTAAAATTAAACTTTAGTAAATCTGGAACTTTTGAAAAGAAAAAACCTGCAAGAATAATTATTAATACAAAATCTTATGCTGAATTGAGTAGAGATACCATACAAAATGAACAAGAATACGCAGAAAAAATATATACTTCTTTAAATGAACAATCAATAATGGGTTTGAAAGTAGCATGGTTGAATTGGTTAACAATTTACTTTGAAAAAACTAAAAGTTATTCTAATGAAAGAGCAGAAAAAGAAATACTTAAATTAGCTAAAATATTTGAAAAAAATAAAGAAATGTTAAAAATCTAAGTTAGCTTTTTAATTAGTTGTTTGTTTCTAGGTTGAATGAAAAAAAGATTACTTGATGTAGATGCTTTTGACGATGATGATTTTTTAAATGCAGAGGTGATTCCTCGGAATGATGTCAAATTTACAAATTATGTTCCGCGTTTTATTATACAAAACCTTGGGATGGATGTTGAAAGTCTGAGGGGAAAAAGAGTTCTTGATGTTGGATGTGGGGAATTTCCTAGACTTGTACTGATTCTTCAGAGTGAAGGAATACGTGGTGCTGAAGGAATTGATCAAATGCCTGCTCCTTGTATGAAACCTTTTCTAATGACAGGTAATGTTGAGTTTTCAATTCCAAGACCTCCTAATTATTATGATGTTGCATTTTCACATGCTTCGATTTTTAGAGACTGTTGTTGGTCAAGTCTTCAGGTCGGAGGGGAAAAGAGCATCTTAAAAAGGTACAGACTTGTAAGGCTTGGTGTGTTAAGTTGTTTGTATAACGTGATGAATGTTTTAAAACCAGGTGGTGAGTTTATTATTTATAAAACACCTGCATACTTTTTAGACCAAGAAAGAGAGCTGTTTGAAGAAAGAGGAATAGAAGTTAGGAGAGAAAAAGTTCCGGGTAGGGGAGTTGAAATTTTAGCTCCTCGTGTTGTAAGCTTGGGTAAGAAAGCAATATGTGAAATGCAATACAGAACTGTGTTAACAAAAGAAAGATAAAAAAAAATAAAATCTAAGTTAGCTTTTTAAATTGGTTAAAACTTCTTTCTAAATGGCACAATCAGGTTATATTTTAGACGCAGATGTTAGTATGGGAGTATCGCATACTCAATACCCTCCTTTTTTTGTATTAAGAAATGTAGATTTACAAACATTTCCAATGAATGCAAGATTACTTGATGTTGGTTGTGGAATGAATGCAAGAACTACAAAGTTTTTACAAGAGAGTGGAATTTCTGTTGTGGGAGTTGATAGGGATTTAGCTCAAGAAGAAAGCTGCAAGGATTTTTTATTTCAAAGAGATGCGCACAATTTACCTCTTGAATCTAATTATTTTGATTTGGCATTTTCGCATATGTCAACATATAACATTTTTTCTTTACAATGTGGTGCTGGTATTTTAAGATTAGTTCAGGACTATTACGCTCAAGAAATAGTGAAAATTCTTTCTGTAACAAAAGAAATATTGAGAGTTTTAAGAGTTGGAGGAGAATTAAGAATTTCACCAGACCCAGATACGTTTTTAAGTGATTGTAAAGATGAAATTAGTGAACTTGGGGGAAGAATTGAAAGAAGAGAGTTGTGTTTTGACGGTTCTGAAATTGAAACTGTGTTACGTGAATCTGATATTCCTGCAACTTATACAGCAATAGTAAAAGAAAGATAAAAATAAAATAAAAAAATTTAATTAGATGTTTTAAGTTCTACTTTTCCATTGGGATGAGGCCGTTTAACCGTAATTGGAATAACTCCTGCATCAAATTCAGTCATAGCAATTTTAATTGGATTAAACCCAAGAGATTTAATATCTTCAGGTGTTAATTTAATTAAAATCGGAGCACCCATTGAAATTTGTAGAGCACGGCTACCAACAATTCTAGCTTTTTCAAATTTAGTGTATGCTTCCATTTTATAACCTCTTTCGCAATTCGGCAGCTTTTTTCAAAGCCAGATTAAACATTTCATCAATTTCTTCTTCAGATAATGCTTTTCTTCCACCTTTTTGTAATGCACAAATAGTTTTTTCATCTAATGAAGCAACTGTAATTCTTGCATCCGAATTAGCTTCTTCTTTAACCGAAGGATCAGCA
Source organism: uncultured Methanosarcinales archaeon (assembly GCA_964427985.1). Lineage (GTDB taxonomy): Archaea > Nanobdellota > Nanobdellia > Woesearchaeales > JABIAG01 > JABIAG01. The sequence goes on along the minus strand of CAYRWJ010000018.1, from coordinate 11,290 downwards.
ATTATTTGATCACCAATTAAATGCACAGTAATTGAAATAGGTTCTTTCATTAAAGGTAAACTATCTTTTGTTTTTTCCTTATAATCAAGAGTTCCATCTTTTTTCATTTTTGGAAAATGTGTTGCTTTAAGAGCAGTTAAGGCAGCAAGTGCAGCAGCATCCATCAAATTACCAGCATCATTAATAGTAATAACATCAATACCAACACTCCATACTTTTTCTCCTTTTTCAATACATAATTTTTTAACATCAATTGCTTCACTTTCTCTAATTCCTCTATCAACAACTCTTGCAAGTTCAATAGATCTAATAGATGGTGGACCAGATTCAAATTCAGGACTTGCCATTGGCATAAATTCAGCATTAACCATTAACATACCTTTATCTTGAGCGTCAGGATAAGGTTTTTCAACACTTAATTTAACGCCTGCAATAACTTCGGTATCCCCAATAGTAACACGAGAACTACCTTCTGCAGAAGGGGCAACGTCATATTCGACTTTAACTTCTCTGAATTCGTCTTTTTTTCTGCCATCAAATCTTACGCCCTTTTTTAAAGAGTCAATAAGATGTTGTTTCATTTCTTGATTTAAAATCATTTTTGAACCTCATACTTATCTTTTAGTGCTTTTTTTTGTATACCGTTGATTTTAGCACAGGCAACTTTTGCCTTTTTTATTAATTCCATCATTTGATCTTTTGAAACTTCTCCATCCATTTGTAATAAAGAAATCTTATTTGATCTAGAAGTTACCGCGATAGGTACATCTGCAACAGGTCCGCCTTCATAAGCTTCCTCAGCATAATCTAAATCAACAACTAATTTATCATCAACTCTACCAACTGCAACTGCTGCAACAAGTTCTTTCATGGGAATTCCTGCATCAGCTAAAGCAATAGCCGCAGCACTAATTCCTGCACATCTTGTTCCTGCATCCGCTTGTGGAATGTCAATAAAAACATCAATAACTGAATTAGGAAAAGCATCAAGAAGCATAACTTCATTTAATGATTTTTCAGTAACTAAACTAATTTCTTTAGCTCTTCGGTTTGGACCAGGTCTAATTCTGTCTCCAACTCCAGAAAAAGGCATCATTTGGTAATAAATACGCAAAATACCTTTTTTTGGATTTTTAAGGAATCTAGGGAATAATTCTCTAGGACCTCGAACAGTTGCAAAAGCAACAGTTTTACCAATTTTAAACATTGCAGAACCATCTGCACTTTTAATAATTCCTGCTTTTGCCTCAATAGGTCTTAAGTCATCAAAGTCTCTTCCGTCTGGTCTTTTTTTGAAAGTCATTTTTTTACCTCGCTTTGAAGCCATTTTTCTATTTTTTCTGTTAACCCATCAGTATGAGCTTCCGCTTCAATTTTCTTTATTGCATTTTCAGCAAGATTTTCCATTTTTGGATCTTCACCGTAAATCCAAATAATGCCATTTTGTCCAACAGTAATTTGAGTTGTTGTATGTAATTTAATAACTCCAACCATACTACCTTGTTTTCCAATAATTCTAGGCACTTTATTTGAATTAACTTTAATAATTCTTCCTTTTCTTAATTTTCTAAGTCCAGGACCTTTCATGGTAACATCAATAAGCTTTTGAGAAGTAACATTTGTAATCTTAACTACAATGTATTCACCAATCCCATAAAACTTAGTTAAATCTGTTCCTTTTTCAATATATTCTGACGTAGCTTCTTTTAAAGATAGCATAGCAGAATACGGTGAAAATATATTCAAAGACCATGCTGAATATGTTACATCAGAAACTTGAGCAACAACAACATCATTTCTTTTAGGAATATATTGTCCAGTTAATGGAACAATCCTAATAACTTTTCCATCAATTCTAACTAATCCCAATAATTGTGAAACTATTGAGTTTTCTTCTCTATAACTTCCTGTTGAAGGAAGATAGTCCATACCTTGTGCTATTTCTTCACCAGGTACAACAATTTGTTTGTCTTTAACTAATAATTTACTTTCTGTCATTTTTTTATTTCCTCATAATTTTGTTAATTTTTCTTTTTTAAATCTCTTAAATTTCTTATCTGAAATATTAATATAAGCAGCATCAATACGTTCAATATTGAAATTACTTCCTAATACAGATTTTAATGAATCTAAAGCTAATTTTAATCCTTCTTCAATAGATAAAATTGGTTTGTACTTTTTATGAAGGATTTCAGTTAATTCAGCATCTCCTTCACCAATAGCAATAGCTTGATAAGGAAAGTAAATTCCTGTAGGGTCAGTAAGATAAAGTTCTGAACCTCTTTCATCAATTCCACCAATTAATAATGAAACTCCAAAAGGTCGTAAACCACCCGATTGAGTAGTTAATTGTTTTAAATCACAAACGTCTTTAACAACAGTTAAAACATCAATAGGTGAATCATAAGTAACTTTATGTTGTTGAGCGGTAACTTGAGAACGGTCAATTAAAACTCTTGCATCAGATAAGATACCCGAAGCACTAACACCAATGTGTTCATCAACTTGCCAAATCTTTTCAACTCTATCAGTAACAATTAAAGGATCTAAAATTCTTTTATCAGTAACAAATAAAATTCCATCTTTACAAACCATTGCAATAGCTGCTGAACCTTGTTTAACAGTTTTCTTTGCATATTCAACTTGTAATAGACGTCCATCAGGACTAAACATTGTAATTGCTCTATCATAACCCATTAATTGGTGTGGCATTGGTTGCATTTTTTTACCTCAAATATTTCTCTTCTGCTTTTTTTAAAATTCCGGAAACGCCAATAGTTTTAACGTTAACCAAAGACAAAGCCATAATAACTTCGTTCTTAAAAGCGTGATTTATTCTTATAATTCCCTTGTTCTTTTTAAATTTATCCTTCATTATTAAAGGGTTAACTTTACTCATACCAAGAATGCCTAAAAAATCTTTTAGAGCTTGACCTACCTTATTAGGAGTATCAGTTTCAAAAACAACATAACGTTTTTTTTCTCTTAGACTTGGTAAAAGTCTTTTCATCTTAGTTTTCATGTTCAATTCGGTCGTTTACTAACCGAGAAGAATATCGTTTTTCTTCTCTCTTCTTTAAAGTAACTAAAATCACTTTATAAAGGTTGTGGTTAGCTTTAAATAATAATAACCCTTAATTTTTAAAATGAATGAATTAAGACGACTTGCAACTCTGGAAAGTATGGAAACTGATTTAGAATTTCTTCAAGGTATGCGAGAGGAATTAGCTGATGATTTTTCTCAAAAAGATGAATATGATCTTGTAACACATTTAGCTAATTGTAGAATGGTGTTCGGTAATGTTCTAAAGTTAGTTAGAGCAGGAAATTATAATGTTGGTGATGTTGGAGCACGTATGCAAGAAAAAGAATTTAATGAAAGAAGAGAGTCTGCTTTAGAATTACTTAAACCTTACCTTCCTGATGATGATGAAGAGGGATTAGTTAGTTTTGAAGAAGAACCTAAAACTAATGAAGATTTAAAATTTGATTTTGGATGTCTTGAAGATACATTAGCAAGTTTACGTAATGAAATGCCTCCTGAAGAATTTGAACAAGTAGCAGGTTATGTTGAAAAGGCAAGCATGGCATTAACTCATTTACTGGGAGGAACTGAAATAGTTAGATGGCAAAAAGAATTTGATACCGCTAATGAATTAGCATTTGACCAAATGAGACCTTACATGCCAAATGTTCCAGATAGTGAATAATTATGAATGTTTCTGAGATGAGTGAAGATTTGGATATGTTATCTTTTCAAGTAAATTGTTTAACTGGGCGAATTTCTGAAAAACAAAGACAAACATTATTGGGTATGATTGATACTTCAGATGGAGTATTAGTAAGGTTTAGAGAAACATCAAATGAATTATTTATTCCTCAATATTTAACCGAAACAGAACGATTAATAAAACTAATAGATAGTTATGCAATTAAATAAGGGGTTTATGTGAAGTTTTGATTTTGTTTTATGAGTAATTTTTCCTTTATTTTTTCATGTTGTTGATTTAAATCGAAAGTTTTATAAATAAATAAGATAATCTTATTGATAATATAAGCTTATTAGAGGTAAAAATGGAAAATGTTGAAGTTACAAGTATAAGTTCAAGAGGACAAGTTGTTATTCCTCAGAATTTGAGAAATAAGATGGGAATTCATACGGGAGAAAAATTTGTAGTTATTGGGGAAGAAGATACTATAGTATTGAAAAAGCTAGAAATGCCTACTTTTAATGGAATTGATAGACTATTTAAAAAGACAAGAGATTTTGCTAAAAAGAAAGGACTAAAAAAATTGGATATTGGAGAATCAATTAAACAAGTTCGAAAAAAATGAGAGTAGTTATTGATACAAATGTTTTTATTTCTGGAATATTTTGGAAAGGAAACTTTTGTTCTCAAATTATTGAAAAATGGAAAAAAAGACATTTTGATTTAATTAGTTCTATTGAAATTTTAGATGAATTTGTAAGAACATTAAAAGTTTTCAAAATTCAGATGCCTGATGAATTGATTGAAGAATGGAGAAATATGATAATTGAAAATTCGATTATTGTTAAACCCACTATAAAACTTAATGTTGTGAAAGATGATTCTGATGATAACAAATTTTTTGAAGCAGCTATTACTGGAAAAGCCGATTTTATTATAAGTCAAGATAAACATTTATTGAAATTAAGAGAATTTGAGGGAATTAAGGTTATTAAACCAGAAGAAGCTGTTTTGATATTTTAAAGATGTTTATTTTTTAACAATTTTTCAAAATTATTAAAATAAGTTTTAAAACTTTTAATTTTATGCAATTAAATAATGTTGAGTAAAACTTTTAATCTTAACTTTTACTTTATCCCCAATTTTGAAATTATTATTTGGAATAACTATTTGTTTATAAAAAATATTTCTAGCAATAAGAGTATCATCTTTACCTTTTTCATCAATAATTGCGGTAGTTTGTTTAAATTTCCATTTTTGATTAACATCCAAACCAACCCAACCAAAAATTCTAGTTATTTCACGACTTCTTTCTTGTAATATTTTAGTATTAATACTTTTTAATTTAAATGCAGGTGTTTCAGGTCGTTTTCTAAATTTAGAAATGTTTAAAACATCTGGTTTTAATCCTTTTATTAATTTACATGTTTCTTGAAAGTGAACATTATTTTCAGTTGGGTAACCAATAATAACATCAGTGGCAATAGTAATATTAGGAATAGACTTTCTAAATTTGTTAATAATTTTTCTAAAATCTTCAACAGTATATTGTCGATTCATATCTGCTAAAACTTGATTGCTTCCAGATTGAATTGGGATGTGGAGAGATTTGAATATTTTTTTATGTTGAAATATGCTTATTAAATCATCTAAATAAGATTTAATGTTATTTGGATTAACCATCCCAACTCTAACATAAAATTCACCGTCAATATCAGTTATTTTCTTTAATAATTTAGCTAAGTTAGTGTTAATATCAATTCCATAACAACCACAATCTTGTGAAGTAACCCAAATTTCTTTACATCCTTCACTTATGGCAGTTTTTACTTCTTTTAGTATGTCTTCTTCAGGAAAGGAATAAAATGTACCTTTAATTGGACGAACACTACAATAAGAACATTTTCCAATACAAGAATTAGCAATAGGGATGATGGCAATAATATTATTCTTTCTTGTTCTTGGAAAATTAAGTTTTATAAGTTTATTATGAGCCATTAATTCAATTGGTTGGTCATTAATAACTTCTTCAATAACATTATTAATTTTGTCAATGTTATGGGTATTAACAATTCCACATTCTGAATCAAGTTCTCTAATACGTTTTAATAAATGTGTAGGAATACACCCTGCAATAATAAGTTGTTTGTAAGGGTGTTCTGTCTTAATTTTTTTAATAGCACTTAAACTAGAATCATCACCTTTAACAGTACATAAATTAAGAACAACAATATTAGCATTCTCAATATTACTTGTTACCGCAAAATTTTGTTTAACTAAACCTTTCATAATCTCAGATTCAGCGAAATTATTACTACACCCAAATGTTTTAAAAAAAACTTTTTCCATGCTTGGATGACAAGTAAATGCTTTAAAAAGGTTGCTGTAAATGCTTATAAATTGAAGTAAATTATAATTTAGAATGAACAAAACAATACACCTAGTTTAGCAGTAATGCCTGTAACATATTTTTCTTAATTATTAACCAATTCAAAAAAGGTATCAAAAATTGGTTTTTCAGAAGTAAATTGAAAAAATTGAAATCCTAATTCTGTACAAGCAGTCTTAATCTTATTAACATGTTGATTTAATCTTTTAATATATGTTTGTTGAGTACGTTTAGAAATGTAAGTTCTTAATTTATTAGAAGATTCAGAATCAAGAAGATTAAAATCTCCTTCTAAAGGCATATCTTTTTCTTCAATATCTAACACTTGAACAATTTTAACAGTGTGACCCTTGCCTAATAATTGTAATGAAGCAATAATTTTATCAACATCTGTTAAAAAATCAGAAATTATTACAATAAACGAACGTGAATGAATATTCTTTTTATATTCTCTAATAGAATTAAAAATTTCAGATTCTCCCGCGGGTTTTATTTTATTTAAATGGTCAATCATAGAAATGATTTGACGTTGGCCTTTAGAACCCCTAAATGTAACCATATCTTTAGCAAAAGTAGAAAAATGAATTTTCTCATTATTTTTAAGTGCAAGAAAAGCAAAACCCAACCCTAATCTGGCAGCATAATCAAACTTATTATTAAAGGCCATACTTCCAGAAGTATCAATTAAAATATGGACATTAAGATTACGCTCTTCCTCAAATACTTTAACATATAAATCATCAGTTCGAGCATAAACCCTCCAATCAATTGCCTTAAAATTATCTCCTGGAGCATAAATTCTATGTTCTTTAAAAATAGTGCCTGAACCAGCACCAATAGACTTACACTCCCCTGTATATTTAGAAGTAACTCTCTTATTAATTATAAGATTAAACTTATTCAGTTCTTTAAGGAAGGAAACGTCAATCATTGTTATTTGATTATTTTGTTAATTGCAGCATCAACATCCAATCCTTGCCTTTCTGCTTCGAAACTTAATATCACCCTGTGTCTGAGAACAGGAAGCGCCATTGTCTTAATATCTTCGCCACTAACATGGGCTCTACCTTTAATTAATGCTCTTGCTTTAGCTGCTAAAACTAATGCCATAGATGCTCTTGGAGAAGCACCAAACATGAATAATTCTTTATTTTTTCTTGTTGCAATAACAATTTTTACTGCAGCTTTTCTTAAATCATCAGCCAAAGGCATATTTTTAGTTAATTCTTGAAGTTTTAACAAACGAGACTTATCCAATATCTTTTTTGGTTCTGAAACAGATTTGTTTTCAGTATATTGTTTAACAATTTGTAATTCTTCTTCTTCAGAAGGATAACCCATTTTAATTTTTAACAAAAACCTATCTGCTTGAGCCTCGGGTAAAGGATATGTACCTTCTTGTTCAATTGGGTTTTGCGTAGCTAAAATAAAGAAAGGTTCTTCTAATTTAAACGTGCTATTTCCAACTGTAACTTGTTTCTCTTGCATTGCTTCTAAAAAAGCAGATTGTGATTTTGGAGTAGCTCTATTAATTTCATCTGCAAGAACAAGATTAGCAAAAATTGGACCTGGTTGAAATTTAAAACTTCTTTTTCCTCGCTCTTCACTAATAATATATGTTCCAGTAATATCTGATGGCATTAAATCCGGAGTGTTTTGAATTCTTGAAAACTTAAGGTCAATAACCTTAGAAATCGTATTTATTGTTAAGGTTTTTGCCAATCCTGGATACCCCTCTAATAATGCATTACCATTACATAATAATGCAATAATAACTTCCTCGATCATTTCATCTTGTCCAATTACAACTTTATGTAATTCTTTAATTATGTGTTCAAACATTTCTTTGTGGTGTGTAGTCATTTTTTATCCTCCCCTTAATTTTCAGCTAATTTTTTAAAATATCTTTTTACTATTTCTTGTCTTTTTTGTGGAATGTTTTCTTCAAATCCAAATGAGTTGTCTGAAAACACATCATCTTCATATGGTTTATCTAAAAAGTTACGTCTTTCTGGCGGATTGAAGTTATCAACACTAACTTCAAAATCAGTTGGACTAATCTCTATATTAATTTTTTCATTTCCTAACTGAATAATTTCGATATTACCAAAAATATCTTCACCTTCAGTATCCCCTCCGCCAATTCCTGCAGTTAAAGCTAATTTCTTAAAATGCATTTGTAATTCATTTTGAGAATTAACTACTTGTAATTTTTCTCTTTCTTTAGTAATTTTATTATTAAAATCTTGAATAAGACCCTGAGATCTGTCAATTAAATCTTCCGCATCTAAAAGTTTAATATTAAGTGAAGCAATAAGGATTATCAAAAAAGATACAAAAAAAATAAATAAAACACGAGAAAGAACCTTTCTAAAATCAATAAAGTCACCAATATCTACAACTTTTTTAATATTTTTTTTAACTTCATCACGTAATTGATTAATTAATTCATTATCCATTTTAATGGTGTCTTTAACAGTTCTTAATTTTTCAAAAAGAACAGAATACTTTTTCTCTACCTCTAAAAAAGGACCTGTTTTAGACATGATTACAATTTCAGTTATAAAAAAAAGTGTTGCAATAGTGAGAGAAATAGCTAAAGTTGGTAAGTTAAGAAGCATTAAAATAAGATATGTTGTTAAAAAAATAACTGAAGAACCAAGAAAAGCATTAAAAAATCTAATTTTATAAATGCCTAACTTTACTTCATTAATTAATTTTTTAGTTTTCATATTAAACCGTTTAAATCATCAATATAATCATCTAAATCATTTAATAATTCATCAATTGTAACTGGCGCAATATTGTGATCTGTTTTTAATGTTTCAGCAAGTACTTCCCGTTCAGTTTCTAAATCTTCAACAAGTTCCTCAACATCTTCAACTAAACTATTGAGTTGTTTAGTTCTAATAATTAAATCATCTTCTGCATCTTCTAAATCCGATTTAGTCCGAACAAGTTCTGTTTTTTTATCTTCTAATTCTGCATCTGATAAAGCTTTTTCACCAGAAAGTTCAGTATATAACTCATCAAGTTTTTCTTTATCTTGAGTTTTTCTTGTAATTTCAGAACCTGCCTCATCAAGCTTTTCCTCTCTCTCCTGAAGATCTCCAATAAGTTTATCATATTCTTGAACACGGTCATAATATTTGCCTGTAACGTCATTATATGTAGTTTGATAATAAGCAGTTAAACTTAAACTATAACCAATAAGAACTACTGCTACAATCAACAAAAGTAAATTAATGTTTCGTTTTAAATAACTCATTTTTTTATTCCTCTTTGTTTTTGAATTTCCTTCTTAAAAATATTTCGATTAAAAACACAATAACTGCTGCCGGAAGTAAAAAATATCTGTAATATTCTCTATCTTCAATTACTTTCTCACTATCCTTCTTAATCTTTTCTATAATGTCTTTATGATCTCCTACATCGAGAATTTCTCCTCCTGTAATTCTAACTAATTCTTCAAGTTTTGGATTAATTCCCAGATTTTCAAATTCTCTTGGATAATTTACTGCAAATTCTTCGTCTAAAATCTTAAAAAAACCAGTTTGGTCTGGGATTAAATTACCTGAATAAATATTAGTATCTACTTCAATTAATTGAACTTCACTAATTTTAGGAACTTTTTCAGAATAAATACTAATATCTAATCCTTCTCCAATTCGTCCATCTGCAACATTAACTCGCGTCCCTAATTTTCTTCTTGGGTCACCAACAACCCAGTTAGAAGTTCTAGAAATAAGTTTTGAATTTCCTTCTTTTAATAATTGACCTGCCCAAGAATTACCTGCATCAGTAGCAAGAACTGCCACTCTTCCTAAACCAAATCTCCAAACCGATACTATTGGCAATCCATTATTACTTGAAACTAACATTTGAGCAGAAGATTTAGGAACCACTTGATTAAAACCAAAGATTTTAGCATTAAACTCTAAATCTTTAGTAATAAAATGATTTGAGTTAACTATTTTAACACTCCATTCATTCTTTTCAGTACTTCTTTCATTCCCAAAAATAAAAGAAAGTTGGCCTTCACTACCTGCTTTTAGATAAGTTCCGCCACCATTACTTGCTAACAAGGCCATATATCCTTCATCAGTGCCTTCTCCAACCCCAACAGTATAAATATTATTTCCTTGAGCTCTAAGGCTCTTAGCAACTTCAAGCGCAGTTTGAGGGTTTTTAGTTTTACCATCAGAGATTACAATAATGTTTTTATTACCTGCTGCGAACTCAAGTAAAGAACCTGCTCTAATCAAACCAGTTTCTAAATAAGTTCCCTCTGTATCTTGTAAACTATTAATTTTACTTGGAGTATCAAGTTGTTCTTTAACTTTTTTAAGTTCCGAAATTGTGTGAGCTTCCTTATTAAAAGCAACAACTCCTAAATAATCTTCAGGATCAAGTTGATTAAAAATACTCATTGCTTGAGCCTTTTCAATATCAACAACCGAACCGCCAGTAGTAGTTAACCCTGAACTAATAGAAATATCAATAACCAAAACTACATTTAAGTCAGTTATGTTTTCAATAATTGCAGCACCAACTTTTGTTGGAAGTAATGTTTGAAACTGAGAAGTATCATAATTACCCAGATCAAACGAACTAGGTCCACCAATAACAAATAATCCATTACCCTCAAGTAAATAATTAGTTAATTCATCAGTTTTATCATTAATAATATTAGCGGGGAGGTCATTAAAAATAATTCCAAAATATTTTTCTAAATTTAAAGGAATTGTAGCACTTTTTTCTAACTGATACATATCATTAAAAATTTGTTCAATTGGAGATGATTTTTGTGAAATATAAGCAACTCTTGGTTTGTTTAATGAATTAATAGATTTGAAAAAAATATTATTTTGAGAATTAGAATCTGAAACTTTTAATTCTGCTTGAAGTTTATGATATCCTCCTGAAAATAAAAGTTTAACTTCCTCAATTCTAGCTTGATTATCTGAAAACCGTTTAATTTCTTGACCATCTTTTTTAATAATTACATCATAAGGTACATTTCCAACATTATCAACTTTAATATAAAATGAGTTTTCCAAACCACTTAAAACTAATTTAGGACCCATAATTGCAATAGAAGCATCTTTACTTTTTTCATTTAATCTGATTACATTAATAGTTGAATTAATTACTGAAGCAAATTTGATAACATCAGCTAAATTTTTACCAT
>CAYRWJ010000017.1:0-19807 GCA_964427985.1 uncultured Methanosarcinales archaeon | reverse complement strand
ATATTGATGGTCGTGGTGGAATTGTTGTTCCTGAAGGAATTATTTTTCAAAGTGGTAATTCTTACAAGTCACTTCGTAAGAATTTAATTGAGACTTCTCTTTATGCAGTTGTTTCATTACCTGCGGGGGTTTTTAATCCATATTCGGGAGTTAAGACTTCAATATTGTTTTTAGATAAAAAAATTGCTAAAAAATCCAAGGATATATTATTTGTTAAAGTCGAAGCTGACGGATACAATCTTGGAGCACAACGTCGTGAGATAAAAGATAATGATTTACCTTTAGCTTTAGAAATATTAGAACACTATCAAAGTAAAGTTTTAATTGGAGAAAAAATTTCTTTAGAGAAATTTGAGAAAGTAATTGGACATATTGTTCCTAAGGACAAAATTAAAGATACTGATTGGAATTTATCTGGTGACAGATATAAAGAAGAAGTTGTCTATGATGGTAATTGGGATTTAGTAAAAATTGAAGATTTAATTGAAAAAGTTACATACACAACTAAAATCCAAAAAAAAGAATTTAAAGATAAAGGAAAATTTCCAATAATTGATCAATCTGATAAATTTATTGCAGGATATTGGAATGAATTAAAAGATGTCTTTTATGTAAAAAAACCTTTAGTTATATTTGGAGATCATACCAGAAACTTAAAATATGTTGATTTTGATTTTGTATTAGGTGCTGATGGTGTTAAAATATTACAACCAATTACTAAATTAAGTTCTAAATATTTTTATTATATATTAAAGCACTTAAATATTAAAAGTTTAGGTTATAGTAGACATTTTAAAATTTTAAAAGAAATTAAAATTCCTCTTCCGCCTCTTGAAATTCAGGAAAAAGTCGTTGAAGAAATTGAAAACTATCAGAATATTATTGATGGAGCCAAAAAAGTTGTTAATAGTTACAAGCCGAGCTTTAAGATTGATAAAAATTGGGATGTTGTTGACTTTGATAATATCATAAAAATCATTACTCCTCATACAAAAATACAGAAAAGTGAATTTAAACAAAAAGGCAAATATCCAATAATAGACCAATCCCAACAAATGATAGCGGGGTATACCGATGATAAAAGCAGAGTATTAAATATTGAAAAACCAGTGATTATATTTGGGGATCATACCTGTGCAGTAAAATATTTTGAAAATTCATTCGCACAAGGAGCAGACGGAATAAAAATATTACAAACCAAAGATAATTTAATACCAAAACTGTTTTACTACTATTTATTGTCTAATCCCATTAAATCAATAGGATATAACAGACACTTTTCTAAGTTAAAATTAATTAAAATTCCCATTCCTCCGCTCCCAATTCAAAAAGAAATTGTTGCTCGTATTGAAGAAGAACAAAAACTTGTTGATTCTAATAAAAAATTAATTGAACTTTTTGAGAAGAAAGTTAAAGATAAAATTAGTGAAATTTGGGGTAATTGATATGCCACCCTATCTTGATGAATATGATAATTATATTGAGGAATTATTTCAAGCTCAATTTGAAATATCTGAAAATATAATCACACATCAATTAGAGAAAGGTCAAACACGTGAAGATTTTATTAAAGATGAATTAAAAAAGAGATTTGAGAATATTAATGTTAAAAAAGGATTTATTGCGGGCAGGGAAAGAAGTTCTGGAAATCAAGCAGATATTTTAATTTTAAAACATAACGCACAAACTAGACTCTTAGGTGGCAATTGTATTGCAAATGTAAAAGATGTTAATTTGTTAATTGAAGTAAAATCAAATGCAACTGGACGAGATTTATCAAAATTTAATGATGATGTTCAAATAATTAAAAATCAAAATCCTGATTCTGAATATCCTTTATTTGGAATATTTTGCTATAAGATAGCTTTAATAAAAAAAAATATATTTAAAAGATTTGGATTTAGTTATGATGTAGAAAATGATTTAACATCATATGATTTAGCTCAACAAAATTTGACTCAAGGAGATTATTCTGGATTGAAGTTAACTTATCCAAACATAGATTTTATTCTAACAATACACCGTTCTGAAGAAGAAAGTAAACTAATTTATTTTCAAAAAAAAGTTGACAGATTAGGAAATATTTATTTTGTATCATTAAGAGAAACTCCAATATCAAAACACATGTGGAATATCATTCAAGGGAGGTTATAATGGCTACTCTAACTAAATCTAAATACTTAAACGGTTTACAATGCCAAAGACTTTTATGGTATGCTAATAAGAAGCTTCTTCCAGAGATTACTCTTTCTGATGAGCATAAGTTTAGTCAAGGTTATGAGTTTGAGGAATATGTTAAGAAATTATATCCTAATACTGTAGATTTAAAAGGTATTGATTTCAAAGATAACTTAACTAAAACAAAAGAATTAATTGAAAAGAAAAGCACTATTTTTGAAGCTAGTTTTATGATTGATGATTTATTTGTAAGATCGGACTTAATAATACCAAAAAAAGATGGTTGGAATTTGTATGAGATTAAATCAACTTCTAAAGCTAAACCGCAACATATTCCTGATTTGGCTTTTCAAAAGTATGTAATAGAAAAATGTGGATTAAAAATAAATAAATGCTTTTTGATTTATTTAAATAAAGAATATGTTAAGAATGGAGAAATAAACCCTAAAGAATTAGTTATTATTGAAGAAGTAACTGAAAAAGTTAATTTAATTGATGATATTGAAGAAAAATCTAAATTATTCATGACAGTTATTAATCAAGATAAGTCTCCTGAAATGAATATTTCTATGTATTGCAATAAACCTTATGATTGTCCGCTTAAGAAAGAATGTTGGGGAACTCTTCCAAAAAATAATGTTTTGCAATTGACTAATTGGAGGGTTTATTGGAAATTACTAAATGATAACATTTTAGATATTAAGGACATTCCTGAAGGAACTAAACTAAACTTAAAAGATGAAATAATAATTGAATCTATTACTAAGAGCCCACATATTGCAAAAGAACATATAACTCAGTTTATTTCATCATTAAATTATCCATTATATCATTTTGATTTTGAAACATTTGATACTGCAATTCCTATTTATGATAAATCAAAACCTTATCAAAAGATTCCTTTTCAATATTCATTACATATTGAACAGGAAGATGGTTCTATTGAACATAAAGAGTTTTTATCAGAAAGAGAAGATCCAAGACCTTTAATGTTAAAACAGATGAAAAAGGATTTAAAAGGAAAAGGTGATATTGTTGTATTTAACAAATCTTTTGAGATTAGTGTGATGAATAAACTTGCAGAAGACTTTCCAAAAAATAAAGAATGGTTAAAACAAGCAATAAACAGAGTAGTAGATCTTGCAGATCCATTTAGAGCATTTGATTATTATGATAAGTCTCAAAAAGGATCATATTCAATAAAAAAGGTTTTGCCTGCAATTACAGGAAAAAGTTATTCTGAATTAGAAATTAATAATGGCGCTGATGCCAGTATGCTTTATTTTTATAGCCATATTAAACCTAAATTAGAAAATAAAGAAGAAATTAGAACTAATTTGTTAAAGTATTGCGGTTTAGATACTGAAGGCATGGTGTGGATTATTGCTGAATTGAGGCAAGCCTTATGACTAATTTTCCAATAATATTTTTAGATAGTACAACAGAAAGGGTGAAACTTCCAGTTCCTAGAGATAAAAGGACAAAAGAGCAAAAACAAAAAGCTAAAGAAGTAATAAACAATCAAATTGAAAGCAATATTACTCCTTTTATCTCAAATATCTCAAAATTAAAACAAAAATCTAAACTTGTTTATTTATATCTATCATTTGATGATTTAATTTGTTCAGAAGATGTTCAAAAATGCATTAAAAAAATAACGGGGGATACCATTCCTAAAATAAAAACTGTTTCTGAAGATGAAACAAGCGTAATTTTGGAAATAAATCCTTCAAAAATAAGTTTAAAACATTATAAGAGAAAAGACAAATATTTATCTTACTTCAAAGCTTTAAAAAGTGAACCTAAAGTTTTCTCGCATGATAACTTTGCTAAAGCGTATAAAGAAATTTCTTCCATCGAATTAGTAGATAACTTAAATGAAAACCACATAATAATCATATTAAACACTCTTAATGAGGTAATAAATAAATCAAATCGTTTATTAAATACAAATCTTTTTGAAGAACTTCACCCAGTCTCAGAAATTGGCATATTATTTGGGATATTAAAGGATCCCACGCATATAAAAGATATTCGGCAAATAGATTTTGTAGCCTGTGCATATTTAGAAAACTTTGAAGATCTCGCAGAAGAATACCCTAAAACAAAAGGAAAAACTGAAATTGATTTGTCCATTAAGTTTAACAAAAACGATTTAATAACCAAACCCACAGTATGCATTATTGATTGTGGCATTAGTAATAAATTTCTGGTTTTAGAAGAAAAGAGATTAAACGGGTTAGGGAACAATTTACTTGATCATGGGACTCAAATTGCATCCATAGCAGTCGCGGCAAAAAGCCTCCTTAAAGAAAGCAAAGAAGTCATACAAGAATTTAATTTGCTTTCATATAAAATCAGTGACGGTAAAAAAGAAAATATTATTGAAGGTTTAGTTAATGCCATAAAGCTTTTTAGTAATAAATGTAATTTATTTGTATTATCATATAATTTTTATTATCAATTACCTCCCATACTTTTACATTATTTATCAAAAAGAATTGATTCTTTTATACAAAAATCTAATGCAATAGTTTTAGTTTCAACAGGAAATAATTGTGAAGAAACTATCAAAGATGCAATTGATTTTAATTATCTTGACAAGAATCCTATATTATTTCCAAGTAACTGTAAAAATGTTATTTCAACAGGAGCATTATTAAAATATGATTCTTACGATAATGAGATTGCCAATTATACTAGGTATCTTCCCTACTTTCCAGATTTAGAACATAGTAATGAGGAATTCTTTATTTTAAAACCAAACATTTACGTTTTTGGAGGAGGAAAAAAAATTAAAACGGATGAAAAGTTTTTTTTCCCTTCTGTCGCAGCAGATAATAAACTTGTTAAATATTATGGAACAAGCTATGCCAATGGTCTATTGGCATATTATTTTCTAAAATTAATAAATGATTTTAATAATATAAATTATGCAGAAACTTATAAAGCCATTTTATTGGCATCAGGCAATCTTAAATTTCTTGATAAACGTGAAGAAGGAAGCATACAACTATCTATTAACTCAATAAAAGAATTTGAATCAGATATTAAACATGTACTATTAATGGATGAGCATGAGACAGATATCTGCATTTATAGACGTGACCAAACTAGCCAAAATAGTGAAGAATTATCCTTTTTCATAGATGCTAAGAAAGTTTCAAAGATTCAGGTATTTTTAGTGCATTCAAACAATTATATAAAAAACCCTTATACTAAAGCTTTAATATATTTCAACATCAGATTATATGAACCAAATGCATCTAAAACTCTGAGTGGCAAATATAGTAATTTTGGAGATAAATCTAAATGGTCAACATTTGGTAAATGCACTCCAACCCAAGTTGCGGAATATGACTTAGGAAAGAAGGATCATAAAATTCAGTCACAAACCGGAGAATGGAAACTTCAAATAATGCCAATGAGAAAAAATATTCCAACAGATAAAGAAGTTATTATTAGATGGGGACTTGTTATAAAATTAATTCCTAGAAGGGATTATATTGACAAAATTGATGAAATATATGATGATATAATGGAGAAGACTAAAGGAATAATGAAAGAAGATAGACATATTGAGGTTGTTGATCAAACAAGTGTTGAAGTTAGTAAAACTGAAGAAGTTGTTATTTAAATACGATTCATTGTAAAACTATTAATTAAAAGTATTTTCTGCTTACGCAATTCTTATTAAATCCATCAGCATATACTTATCTTCTATGTTTACGTGTTCTTGCAAGATCTCTTTGTTTTTTTATTTTTTCTCTTTGTTTAGCAACTAATCTTGGATCAGTAAGAAACATTATTAATAAAAAAATTATTACAAAGCCACCAAATACGAATTCATAAGATAACTTAAAGCCAAACAGAAAAAGTCCTGATCCAAGTAAACTAATAAGTAATGCAAGGAGCATTCTTGATTTTAAAGTACGCTTTTGAGGTTTTCTATTATTTTCCATAATTATATATTTTTAAACTTATGAATTATATAAATATTACTTAATTTTTTATTTTGTTTTATTCGATAAGTTTATATTATCTAACTTTTATTAGTTTGTGTTACCTTAACTGGTACGCAACAGGTTTTGAAAACTTTTGAAGAATCGCTTCTTAGTTCTTTGCAAAGTGGATTTGCACCAAAATCTAATTGTGCCTCTCCAGATTCACATGAATCTCTACAAATGCCATTTTTTGTAGAACAATCTATAGGTTTAGTGTCTACCCCCCATGGTTTAAAAAACGCGCCATAAACTATTAATGAAGAGAGTATAATAAAGCAAAGTGCAATAACAAACGAGATGTATGCAAGTTTCTTTTGTTTTTTTAGTTTTAAAAAGCCAAAAACAATAAAAAAGATTGTCAACACAGGAAAAATTAAAAGTATTATTAAATCCATCATTGATTATACTTAATAACCAAATATAAAAACTTTTCTAAACAATTTACTAAAAAAGTTGTAACTAAATACCCTCCAAGAATACTATTTGGTTATCTTTTGCAATTGTCACGTAACCTGCTTTATCTACTCCGCCTTTATCATCAAATGCTAGATTTCCAGAAGCACCATTAAATACTTCAACGGAATTCATATAATTTTTTAATACAGTTGGATCAGTAGATTGAGTACTTTCAATTGCTTGAGCAATAAACATAACTGTATCATAAGATGAATCAGATCCAATTTCGGGTTCTACATTGTATATCTCCCTAAATTTAGTTTTAAACTCTGAAGAGGGTAAAAATGCATTGCTTGAATATGCCCCTTCTAAACTACCTTCTGCTTCAATTAGATAACTTGCATCTAGATGTGCAGTATAAATAGGGAGTTGTATTCCTGCTTTTTTAATATCTTTACTTAAGAGTGAAATTCCAAAATCTCTAGTAATTGCTATTGCTTCTGCTTCAGAATTCTTAATTTTTAAGGCATCTGTTCTAAAATCTTTTTGACCTGGCAATCCGTTTTCAAAAAGAACAACTTCGCCTCCTGCATTTTCAAATCCTTTTTTAATAGCATCTGCTTGTTCCTTTTCCCATATTTGTTGCGAACCTATTATTGCTATTTTCTTGTAACCTTTTTGATAGATATAAGCACCATATTGTTCATTTATATATTTGTCATGTGGCCATAAGTTAAATACATAATCGCATTGTTCATTAAAACCAGCCACACCTAGTGTCGGTGAGATCATAAGAATCTTATTGTCACAAGCTACCGGTGCGGTTGCTAGTCCTGAACTAGACCAGGTGGTTCCAATAATTATTTGAACATCTTCTTGAATTAATTTGTTTAATGAAGTTAAAGCACTGTTTCCATCATCATTTGGGTTATCTTCATAAACAACTTGTAATGGTTTTCCCAAAACTCCTCCTTTAGAATTTATTTCTTCAATTGCCATATCAATCCCTTGTTGTGAGTGTTCTCCCCATTCTGAACCAGTACCAGTTAAAATCAGTACTGCTCCAATTTTAATGTTTTGAGACGGGTCATTTTGAAATCCAAAGAGAATAACCACTATCAAAATCATTACAATAATTATGTATAAAATGTTTTTAGTTTTCATTTAACTACTAGAAAGAGACGGCACATATAATCGTTTGTGTCCACATTTGTGTACTTCAAATAGAAACATATTTAAGTAACAACATTATGCTCTTAATATGGACACCTCAATACTTCAAGATATTGGCTTAACACAAATAGAAATCAAAGTTTTTCTTTCATTAATAGACTTAGGTTCATCAAGTGCAGGAGACATCATGGAAAAAACAGGTCTCCAAAATACTACAGTCCACAGAGCATTACACTCATTAACAGGAAAGGGGTTACTTACATATACACTAGTTAGTAAAAAGAAAAATTATCAGGCAGTTAATCCAAATTTACTTCTAACACACCTAGACGAAAAACGTGCAAATCTACAAAGTATTATTCCCGAATTACAAGAAAGAATTAAAGCATCAGAATCCAAGCCCCAAGTTATTGTTTATCAGGGAATTAAAGGGGCTAAAGAACTTTTACATCATATGCTAGACACTGATGCAAAAGAATATGTAGCGTATGGAGGCAATCAAACAAATATTGACCTTTTTGGGGATTTCTTTTGGAAGAATTTTCATACTAAACGTTACGAGAAAAAAATCAAGGCACGATTAATTTTTAATCACTCAATAAAACAGTGGGTCCCAATTATTAATAAATATCCCTTAACTGAGGTAAGAACTACCAAACAAATATTCGAACAAATGACTGAAACAGTAATCTGTGGCAATAGAGTGGCAATACTAGTATACTTACCCAAACCATTTGGAGTTCTTATAGATGAAAAGATAGCAGCAGATTCATACAGAAAATTCTTTGATCTTTTATGGAAAGTAGCCAAACCTTAATAGAAATTAATTTTAAAAAAATCGAAAAGCTTATATACTTAACTAACATTTTTGTTACATATGTCACAAATTAGTTACAAAGTGGAAATTATTGGTATGTTACTAAGAGAAAGCAATCATATCAGAGGATTGGCTAAAGATTTAAAAACCAATCAGATGACTATTTCAAGAAAGATAAAAGAATTAGAAGAAGAAAATGTTGTTGATTTTAAACAAGAGGGAAAAAACAAAAAGTATTTTTTAAAACAATCCATAGAAGCAAAAGAACACATCTTCACATATGAACATTACAAGCTTTTACAAACAATAGAAAAATATCCTTCCTTAAAATTAATCTTTCAAAAAATCAGAGAAAATTCAAAAGTTAAATTGGCCCTTCTTTTTGGTTCATATTCAAAATACAGCCCCAATAAGAATAGCGACATAGATATTTATATCGAAACAACAAGTCAGGAATTAAAAGAAGAAGTCGCAAAGATAAGTTCCAAGATTAGCATAAAAATAGGAAAATATGATAAAAACAATTTATTAATAAAAGAAATTAATAAAAATCATGTAATAATTAAAGGAGTTGAAGAATACTATGAAAAAATTAAGCTTGTTAGCCAAACTTAAAAAACAAGGCAAACTTACTTTAGTTGAACCAAGTAAAGAAGTTTGTCAGTCATATTTAGAAAAATCTTCAAAGTCTTTGAACTCTGCTAAAGCAACTTTAGAAATTGAAAGTTATGAAGATTCTGTTGCCATGTCTTATTATTCAATGTATTATAATGTTTTAGCATTGTTATTTTGCATTGGTGTAAAATGTGAAAATCATACAGCGGCGATTATTTTGTTAAAAAGAGTATTTGACATAGACAACAACACAATCAAAAAAGCAAAAACAGAAAGAATTGACAAACAATACTATGTGGATTTTGTTGTAACTAAAGAAGAAGTCATCAAAATGATTGAAACAGCTGAACAGTTTAATGCTGAACAATTTAGTTTTATTGATACCCTGAACAAAAATAAGATAGATAAATATAAAAATAAAGCCAAAGAAATAATTAAAGAAAACATCTAGATTATTTAACTTTAGTAGCATTCAAACAACATTTGCCCTCTTGACCTTTATTAGGATTATTTTCACACAACCCAACTCCAAAATATTGTGATTCTCCACCCTCGCATTTATGTCGACAAACTCCCCCTTTACTTTGACAAGTTCGTTCTTTAAAACGTGAAGGGTTGTAATTGATTTTAAACGCAATGGCTATGCTTAAACTTATAAGCAAGATAAGCAAAGAAATTGTTATAACTAGATTAATATTTTTTTTAGAAATTTTATATAATAATTTAGTATAAAAAATCATAATAATAAAAATGATTCCCATAAAAATTAAAAAGATAAAAAGATTTGACATTACTAATTTAGTATATAGCGCAGCATAAACTAAAAAGAAATTTGTTAATGCAACAAAAAATAGGATCAAAGTTATTTTAGTTGTAGGTTTCATATAAGTCCTCCAAACTGACCGGTAAAAACTTCCCAAACAATAACAAGGCAGATTAAGAAATAGAATAAAAGTGCCATTAAACTCCCTTTTAGATGAGATTTAGTTAGTTTATTCTTATAAACTAAAATAATTTCAATTATGATTGTTAAAATTGGTAAAAAGATTATTACAATTAAATATGAAAGAAAACTCACATTAAAATCAAATACTATTTCAGAAAAAATAACTACCAAAAAAATTGCAAGAAAAGCCATTATGAAATAAAGTAATCCCGTTAAGTAGTATGCAATGAATGACTCTTTTAAACTCTCTGCAATTTCCATATTTATTATTTAAGTTTCAAGTATTTAAATCTTGTTGCTTTTCTTATGATGAGCTGGCTCACTCATTAACTATTTGTTCTATTGGTGATTCTAAAATCTTATTATATGCTCTATCTGGTGCAAATTGATAATATAAGCTCATTCCTGCGATCATTGTTGCAACCGCACCCATTAATAATCTTCTTTTGTATTTTGGGCTTTTTTCTTTTATGAATCTTGGGGTTCTTCTTGTTTCTTGCACTCCTGTTAGTTCTCTTGTAACGTCAACAGAATAAAAGAATGGCCAACCAAGTAAAAGATTTACCCCACCTATTGCTAAAGAAGCCATTATTTTGTTTTTATCTAGTTCTCCCGTAAGTGCATAAGATGCAATATTACATGATGTTGCTGAGGTAAAGTTGAATACTGCTTCAAATGGTCCTTTTATCCATTCTGGGCTTTTGTCAGTTATTCCTATTTTTCTTCCTACTAAGTCTCTTATTTTTGGCATGCTTCCTAAGAACATATATGATGCTAGTACCATTGTTCCTCTTGCTTTTGCTGATTCAAAGAATTGAATGCCTCTAAATTGTGTTTCTATTAATGTTGAAAATGGAAGAAGACATATGTTTGCTGCTGTTGCATCAGATAAATGTCTTCTTATTTCATAATTCCAGTTTATTTCTTTCCATTTTACCATTTAAGCAGTAATTCTTGTAGAATTATAAAGTTTCACTAAACCAACTTAATAGCTTCTTTTGTTTTATTCAATACAGTTATATTGACTCGCTTATAGATTATTTAAAAACAATCTTTAACTTAGCCAAACCTTAACAACATTTATTAAACCTTCATACCTCTCTAACACAATGAACATCTTCATCATTCATGGGGCATACGGTAATCCTGAAGAGAATTGGTTTCCTTGGTTAAAAATTGAACTTGAAAAACTTGGCCATAAAGTGGTTGTTCCTAAGTTTCCCACTCCAGAAGGCCAATCATTAACTAACTGGCTCAACATCTTTAAACAATACGAACAATACCTACCTAACTCTATCTTAATAGGACATAGTTTAGGCCCTGCTTTCATATTAAATCTTCTTGAAACAAATCCAGTTAAAGCTTCATTTTTTGTTTCTGGTTTTATTGATTCGTTAGGGAATCCAGAATTTGATAACATAAACCGTTCATTCATTAAAGATTTTAATTGGATTAAGATTAAACAGAATTGTCCGAAGTTCTTTGTTTTTCATTCAGATAATGATCCGTATGTTCCACTAGAAAAAGCTGAAGAACTTGCAAACCGATTACAAACCAAGATAACACTTGTAAAAGGCGCAGGTCATTTTAATAAAGATTCAAGTTACCTTAAATTTGAATTACTTCTTGATATGATTAAAACATTTTCAAAAAATTAAACATATTACTCAAAAACTCCATTAACATAAGTTTTCACAACAGTCTCTCCAGATCTAAGGTTATTTTCATCAAATATCATATCACCCGAAACACCATTATACTCTCCTCCCCTAAACCCTTCTAAAACACATTTGGTAGTAGAACATTCTTTAAACAGTTCTGAAGATCTTGCTGCCAAATCATAAGCTATATCTACAGATAACATAACGGGACTGTCAAACTCTTCAAGAAACCGTTTTGTAAACTCAGGAGAGGTAGTTGATTTAAAACTTGTAGATATCGTTCCATTCAAATAAGACACTCCAAGCAGAGCAATATAATCACTAGGATCTATCTCCATCCAGAGATCACCTAATACAATAACCTCAACCCCTAACTCTTCTTTTTGCTTATAAAATTGTGCTCTGTTTGTATTAGTTAGATGAGGCCAAACTAATTTAGTATTTAGATTAGTAAGTATGGTTCTATAATCTGCTCCAGAACTTATTTTATAATGTTTTACCACAGTACCAGATTTTTCATATTCTTTGATAAAACTGTTCACATTATTTTCTGCTGCAGGATCTATAATGCTGATAATTGTAATTTCATCAGAAATTTTCAGTGCCTCTTGAGCTAATCTTTCCCATATTTTTGGGGCAGGAAACGCTCCTATTGCAATAGCATCATATTCAGGTGTCAACCCATCACTATTTACGTTATTTTGTGTAACTGCTTCGCCAAAGAGTGGAACTCCTTCTTCCAGGGCAATAGGTAGTGCTGCTTGAAAGTTACCCAAGCATAATGGACCAACAATCCCGTCAACTCCATCTACGTTTATGAGTTTTCTAACTGCATTTATTGCCGCTTTCTTTCCTTCACAATCTCCTTCATCTTCGATTACTATTGTAAAATTATAATCTTCTGCTGCAAGGGATATAGCGTTTACAATGCTTTGTCCAAACTCTGCATATCCGCCTGAAAGTGGTGCAACAACTCCTATGGTGACTTCTTCTGAAGAGCAGCCTACAAGACTAAGAACAACAATCAACTGCATAAAATAAATTTTCATTACATTATAAGACTGCCAGTTTTTATTAAACTTTTGTGCACTTTCTTGGTAGAATCATTAAAGCTTATAAACAATCCCGCTTTTCTTACTCTTATGCTTACAATAAAAGATAAAACTATTTTAGAATATTTATATCAAAATTGTAGAATTTCAACCAAAAAGATATCTCAATTATCCGGAATACCTCAACAAACTGTAGCGTACAGAATAAAAAAGTTAGAATCTGAAAAACTAATTTTCAGATATGATATTCTTCCAAACTTTTCTTTACTCCCAGTACAACTTTGGTTACATTTTATTCATTGCCCTAACCAACACAAAGAAAAAACAATTGAAAAACTAAAAGCAATTCCCCAAACATACACAATATTTGAAACAATTGATTACCACAACATCATTCTTATAGAAATTACCGCAAAAAACACAGATTCTGTTATTGCACAATTGCCATTAAAGTGTAAAACAAAAAAAATCAAAAGTTTATTCAAACTAAATTATTCTATTTTTCTCCCCTCCAATTACTCTTTGCCAAAACAGAAAACAAGAGCGATATCTTTAGACAAAATCGATTATGAGTTAATTGATTACCTTAGTTTCGGTGGCGGCCGCACCCCACTAGTACAAATAGCCAAAGACTTAAACTCCACATTTAACATTATTTCTTATAGGTTTAAACGACTTGAAAAAAATGGTTATTTTTTTATGCCAATTGTACAACCCTCAAATTCATTATTTTCAGTTCAACCAGATTTTATTTATTTTACAACAAAAAACATTTCAACTGATAATGTTTTAGCATTATGTAAACAACACCCAAACATCCCATATATTCTTGCATTAGAAAATGGATATTTAATGCAAATATTAAGCAATTCTTTTGAAGAATTTTCAAAGAAAACTAAACAAGTTCTTAACATTCTA
Organism: uncultured Methanosarcinales archaeon; assembly: GCA_964427985.1. Taxonomy (GTDB): domain Archaea; phylum Nanobdellota; class Nanobdellia; order Woesearchaeales; family JABIAG01; genus JABIAG01. The sequence continues at coordinate 6,047 of CAYRWJ010000017.1, read as the reverse complement.
GAAAATTATCTAGTTACCTTTAAGGTAATTAAACATGAACAGTCCATACTACTTAACCGGCTTAATTTATCCAAAATTTTAAAGTAGAACCAATCCATCTTTCTCACATAACATTTATTAAACCCCTCACCTCCCTTCAACACATGAACATAAAGATTTTACAATTATTTGAGGGTGCAGAAAAAGCAATAGGTCTAACAGTAATCATTGACGTATTCAGAGCATTTTCTACTGTGTGTTATATTTATAATAACAATGTTGAAAAGATAATTCCCACAGACACCATTGAATCTGTTTATGAGTTAAAAAAACAATACCCAAACGCAATCTTACTTGGAGAAAAAAAGGGAATAATGCCTGAAGGATTTGATTATGGTAACTCTCCCACTAAAATATCACAAATTGATTTTAAAGACAAAACAATTATCCAAAGAACATCTTCAGGCACTCGAGGATTAATAAAAGCAGTTAATGCTGATGAAATCATTACTGGAAGTTTTGTTAATGCTCAAGCAATTATTAATTATATTAAAAAACAAAATCCAAAAGATGTTTCTTTAGTTGCCATGGGAGCGGGAGGCAAGCGCATTGCAGATGAAGACCAGTTATGTGCGAAATATATTAAAAATGCTTTAGAAGGAAAACCAAATAATTTTGATCAGATTAAAAATTATCTTAAAACTTATATTAGTGCAAAAAAATTCTTTGATCCGGAGAAAAAGTGGGCTCCAGAAAGCGATTTCAATTTATGTTTGGATTTAAACAAATTTGATTTTGTATTAAAATATGAGGATGGGTTTATCAAGAAAATAAATAATTTTTAAAAAAGAAAAGTTTAAATAGTGTAAAGCAATTAAACGAACATGAAAAACAAAAAAATTCTGATTACTTTAACAATCTTAATATTATTAATTATAGTAAGTGTATCTTTAACATTAATAAAATTAAATCAAGTAAAATATGACTGGCAAGAACTTCCTAGTGTAACAACAGAAATAAAAGAACCATTAGGACTGAATAATTATAATCAAATAGACGGAAAAAAGTATTATATGGATTATTCGATGAGACGAATAATTGTAAATGAAAATGGACAGTTTCAGAAAGTTCTATTCAGAAATGATTTAATCGAAAATGATAGTAGTATGGGAGATGTTGGAAAAGTTAGAAGTTTTTCAAAAGTAGGAAATAAAATCTATATGGCAACAGTAAGTAAACACGCATTAGTTTTTGATACTAAAGATTCAAAATTTTCAAAAATTCCAATAGCTGCAGCATTCATAGCAGAAAATAAAGAAAATAATATAGTATATTATCAAAATCCAGATAGACAAATAATGAAATTAGATGGAATTAAACAAGAATTATTAGAAACCGAATTTGAAACTTTTTTTACAGAAATGGAAGTAAAAGGGAAAAGTTTGTATGTTCTTTCAAAAGTAAATCGAGAAATAGAAAAAATAAATATTGATTTTTCAAAAAATCAAGTAGATTCCTTATTTAAACTGCCTAAAAATGAAATCGCAGTAGGAATGGATATAAATGAAGATTATCTTTATTTTTTAACTTATGAAACCGAAGAAGAAATAAATGTAATCTATAAAATAGACTTAACTCAAGGCATTCAAGAATCAGAAAGAAAAGAAATTCCATACAAAATAATTTTTGGAGCGATAAGAGTGGATGAAAATATAAATTTAATAGATGCAGAACCTAATGATTTAATCGTTTTATCAAAAAGTTATGAACTTATAACTAATGAAGATTATAAAACTTTAGCAGAACAATTTGATTTTTTTGACCCAAGAAACATAATCCCGTATAAAATGGGGTATTTAATTAGTTCTGATGAAAGAAATAAAGTATATTATGTGACTTGTGAAAAAGAAGGAACTTCTGAAAAATGTAATGTTCAAAATGAAATGTCTGCATTTAGACCTAGACAAATAGATTATGATGAAAATATGATTTGTGTAGGAACAAGAAATGAAGGAATAAAATGTTTTAATCATGATTTCGAAACAATAAAGCACATCTTATCATTTAATGATAAACAATTAATACAAGCAAAAGGGGTACTAATTACTCAAGATGCAATATTTGTAACTGAAGTACAATCGGGTTGTTTGTATAAATACACAAAAGATTTCCAACCAATAAATAAAATATGTGGATTAGTTGAACCAAGAGCAGTAACAACAATTAATGGAAACATTCTTGTAGGTTCTCCAAATGCAGAAACAGTATTTATTATTGACCCTGAAACGTTAGAAATTAAAAAAGAACAACTTATGTTAAACCATCGAACATTAAGAGGTGTTTGTTTTAGTTCCGAATTAGACAATTTATATTCAATATCAAAAAACGACGCATTATATAAAAGTAAATTAGTTAATAAAGAAACCTTTGAATTTAGTGAACCTGAAAAGTTAATTGATTTAAGTAAAGGATTTGGTTGTTATTTAGATAACAATATTCTTTTTGTTGTTGATAATGGAGCACATAAAATATTGAAATATGACACCCAAAAAGAAGAAATTATTGGTGAAATATTTATTGAATCTAAAAACGATTTAGATAGATTAAAGTAAGAAAATTTGTTTTATGAAATTATTCTTTAAATAGCAGATACACAATAAACAGACAATTCCAAAAAGTATTTAAAGAAAATAAATTTTAGTAAAGTAAATGAGAAAGAAGTATTTAATTACATTGGGTCTAGTTGCATTAGCCATTATTCTAATTAGTTTTGTTTACTTTAATATGGAAAGTAATGTTAGTAAAAAGTCAATTAAAGTTGGTGCAGTTCTACCTTTAAGTGGATTTCTTAGTTTTTCAGGGCAGGAAATGCAGAGAGGGATGGACATGTGTAACCCGGGAAATATTCAATATGTATATGAAGATAGTGCGGGAGTAGCTGCAACAGGGGTTACTGCTTATAATAAATTAACTAAGATAGATAACGTTGATATTACAATTGTAGGTATGAGTACGGTGGTTCCTGCAATATTACCCCTTGCCAAAGAAAATAAGGAGTTTGTTATCGCTACCATTGTTACTGCTAAAGATGTTGGTAAAAATGGTGGAGACACAGTTTTTAGATATTATTTAGATGGATATGAAACTGCTCAAAATTTAGCTAATTCCATGGTTGAACAAGGGGCCAATAAAGTCGGGATCATGTATTCTAATAATGAATTTGGAAAGACATACCGGGATGGAGCACATGATTTTTTAAAAACTAAAGGTCTCCCAGTTTATTCAGAATCATTTGGATTAGCAGATTCAGATTTTTCAACTCAATTATTGAAGTTAAAAGAAAAAAGAGTAGATTCTATTCTTGTTATAGCATACGATAAACAAACGTTCCACATCATATCTAAGATTAAAGAACTTGATCTTAAAACAGATATTTTTACCGCATGGATGTGGCAAAATAAAGATTATACTACAAATCCAATTGTTCTAGAAAACGTTTATGTCTCTCGATCATCTTACCTTTTTGGGTCAAATGAAAAAGCCATTGTGTTTAACGAGAAGTTTGCATCAAAATTTAATTCCGATGGAAGTCAATTTTCAGCCATTGGTTGTGATTTATCTATCCTAATTGGCAAAGAAATCGATTCTCCTGATAAATTAACAGAGATTAAAAGCTTTAATGGGATTAGTGGAGATGTTATTCAAAAAGATAACGGTGAATTTAATTTCCCAAGTAAAACAATTCAGTTTGTTAATGGATCTGTAAATATTTTAGATTAGAATGAGTTTAATATTACTACAAAAGATTACCCAAATATTCTTTAAATAAGTAAGTTCAATAAATGTTAAACACAATTTATTTTTATGGGCTGAGAAGAAAACAATTATAAAGTTCCAATTTTTACATACTTTTATGAGTGAAATTAAGATAATTCCAATTGAAGAAAAGTATGAAGATGAATTCACCAAAACTTTTAATGAAAGTTACTTTGATTCAGAAGATGAAACAAAACAGCATTTTAAAAGCCATATCAATAAAAATAGATTGTTCTTATTTTTTGTAGACTCTGAATTAGCAGGATTCTTTGATTATATTTATCAATATTCTCATAATGCGAATTATTTATTTAATATTTGTGTTGCCAAAAAATTCAGAGGAAAAGGTTATTCAAAACATTTGTTAGACAAATATGTTGAAATATCTAAAGAACAAAAAACAAGAAATATTATTGCTTTGAGTTCTACTCATAGAACAAATGTTGCTTCTCAAAAAATGCATCAAAGTTTTGGCTTCAAAGAAATTGGAACTTTAAAAAAACTTCATTATGGTGAAGATGAAATATTTTATGCATATAATTTAGATTGAACACCAATAAAAATAAACTTAGATATAAAATCAAATATTTTACTAATCCCTTTGATCAATTAGTCTCTCAAGAAATCCACACACTATATTTCTAGTTTCCCTATCTTCTTCTTTTAACCAAACCTTCAAGGAATTATGATCTGAATCAGCAACAAATTCCATTCTTGGAGATTTTAGTGGAATTCTCATTCCTATTCCCAACACATGTTCATAACTCTCGCACACTACTGAACCTCCTGTTGCTAAATTATAATGTTCAAGAAATGCCTTGACCCAATCTTCCATTGTGAATTCATTAAATAAATCTGGCGATAGACCAATATCAATATGATATCCAATATCTTTGAGATTTGTGACTTGCTTGTACCCATTCTCCATTCCTTTTTCTTCTTTCGGCAACCTTTCTAAATACATAAAAAGAGTAGTTTGAGCGCAGTATATAACTGTTTGGGCTCAGGGAGTTGTCGAATTAAGAAATGTAGATTCGGAAACAGGATCTTTCACTATTGAACATACTTTTGAAACCTTGAATGATGGAAAAACTAAAAAAAGGTCTACACAGTATATAATGCCGGGTGAAACTAAAACTTTTATTAATGAGTGTGATATTAGTGCAGGGGAAGATTTTTCGGTTTACACAAATATAATTCCTGCTGAAAAGACTTTAACAAGAAGTGTAACTAAATATCGAGATGAAGTAAGATATAAAACCGTAACTAAATATCGTACTGAAAATCAGTGTAGTGTTTAAATACATAAAATAAACAAGCTAATGGAAGCAGTAAGTAAATATTAGCTATAAGTTTCCATTTATTTGTATAATTACTTAACCGCTTCAATATCAAATGCTTTTACTTCACCAAAATAAATATTGGGTTCAATCTTAACCTTAGTAAACTTAGAAAACAACTGATTAATCTCTTCCCTAGTAAAATAATGATGCATCATATGTGGATCATCTTTCATCCCACCTAAAAACGTATTCTTTTCTATTTTTTTTCCTTTTCCACATGTTTTATCTTCAATAGACATTAATTCAGTCATAAGCATTCCATTTGGTTTTAAAATTCTATAAATTTCATCAACTGCATTTTGGTTATCTTTTAATAATCCGTGACTAAGTGTAAGCAAACACACAATTGCATCAAAAAAGTTATCCTGATAAGGGGTGTTTATCATATCTGCAACCTCAAATTTAACATTTAGGCCCTGTGCTTTCTTTTTTGTAATTTCCACCCCAGTTTTAGATATGTCTAGAGCATAAACTTGAAATCCTTGTTGTGCCAAGTAAATCGTATTTCTTCCCGTCCCACATCCTAAATCTAGAATTCGTTTAAATTTGTTTTTCTTAAAAATTTCAGAATATTTTTTAATTTCAGAACCCACATCCTGATAAAGGTCACCTTCTTTCTGATATACTACTTCCCATCCTTCGGGTTGCATATAAAAAGGTAAATGGAACTAATATATAAAAATAGCGGTTTTTAGAGTTACTTAAAATAAATTAAAAACATTTAACCAACCAACAAACCCGGTTAAAGAAGACCTACAACCTCCATTCGGATAACAATTAATAATAATTTTTATAAACACAAGGTTTAAATACTGAAAAAAAATGCATATTACAATATGACTTTTCAATTACTCTTTTCAACATTTATGAGCTGGTTTCAAACTTCAAATAAATTAGTTGCCGTAATTA
>CAYRWJ010000016.1:0-20353 GCA_964427985.1 uncultured Methanosarcinales archaeon | reverse complement strand
TTAGTCCACCGTTTTCTTTACGTTATGTTTCATAAAGATTTGATTCTGCATCATTGCAATTGCTTCTTCTTCTGCCATATTTTCTTTAGGTTTAGAACATGCTTCAGATTGAGGAGTTATTACAACTTTAACGAGATTAGTTAATTCTGTAATCTGATCTTTTAGATCATGAATTTCTTTATTGTGCTTTTCTTCGGTTGTGTTAAATACTGCATTAACTATGTCTCTTTTTGCCTTCATACTGGTTTTAATGTATCTTTCAGTTGATCTAAGATTCTTATGTCTACCACAGATTTGAGCAGCGAATACACCTCTTGAATCACAAATCTTTTGGAGATAATAATGTCTTAATGTATGGTAACTTAGGACTGAAAGCTTATGTCCTGTTGCAGAAATACCATATTTGTGATCAAGTCCTGCCGCTTTTCTAAATCTGATTGTTCTTGATCTAATTGTTCCAGGACTAAGATGTTTCTCACCAGTATATGAGTATCTTCCTGAAGTAGGTGGTCTTCCACATCTCGACATTCGCCCATACTTCATTCTCCAAAAAATGTAATTGTCTGAAAGAAGTATTTGTTGTTTGTAAGTTAAGATGTGATTTTTCAATCTTTCAATCATAAAATTTGGAATAATAATTTTTTCTCCTCTTTCTTTGTTTTTTTGTTCAGGAAGAATAAGTGTCTTTTCAATAAAATCTATATGATCTACTTTAATATTACAAGTCTCAATACTTCTCAATCCCAACTCACTTGCACAGTAAAATATATTCTCCCAAAACATAACATAATCAGAATCATATCTAGATTCCACATCTCTTACTGATTGCATGAATATGTTAAACTGTGCTTCAGTAATTGATTTTTGTTTTGCTTCTTGTGCCATATTTTTAATCTCCAGCGCTCACGCTATATTGTAAAATAATAAATAAAAAAATTAAGTCCATAACTCAGTCATCAGTTCTCTTGTGTACTTTGCTATTTCTTTTGGTGTTGCTTTAGATCCAGTGTGTAAAGTTGCAGTTGCTTTTAGACATACTTGTAAATGTATATCTTCTGCTAAAGAGTCAGTTCTTTTTGGTGGAGTTAGTGTTTTTGGTTTTTCAACAGTTTGCATCTTTACGATATTCTTGAAGTCCCCTTTTTGTTTCCATTCAATTTCTACAGAGTCTCCTTTGTTTACAGGACATTTGCCAAAACCACCAAACCATTGTTTGTTTACTGCAACACTGTAAGTCTTATCTCTTGGAGTAATAGTGTCCACGATTCCAGTTTCAGATGGCATTTGCTTTTACCTCTTGAGTTTTATTGTCCCACTCTCTTAAAGAAAACATTCCTTTGCCCATAACTTTAAATCGGTTCTTTTTGTCTGTTGACATTCTAGCAAAGATTGTGTTTTGTGGTGTGAGTCCTTTTGACTCTCCTATTTTTAGAACTTCTTCCATTACTTTTTTGTAATGCATTGGTTTGCCAAATTCTTTTAGAATTTTGTAGCAGATTTCTCTATGAGATTCTGCTGAAGTTATTTGTTTCTTTGGCTCTATTTTTTTCTCTACAGATTCTTTTTTTGTATCTGTATCGATAACTTTATATTCTTGTTTTGGTTTTTTTCCTTTCATGGGTATTGCCTCCTGTAGGTTAGTACTCTAGGGATTGAGATGCTATTTTGCGATGGAATCTCAGTCCCGTTTTATATTTCTATGAATATTATTTTGTTTTGCAGTTTTCTTTTAAGATCACATAAACCTCCTTTCCGACATGTTTCTTTAGATATGGTATTACTGCACCATTACCTGATTTGTTTACAGTTCTTAGTTCTATATCTTCAGGTTCTACTATGAGTGTTTTTGTCTTAATTTGTACTTTTTCTGACATTTGTATCGTCCTCGTTAATTGTGTTATGTCTATACATTAAGAGACTATCCTTCTATATAAAGCTTGTCCTGAAATGGGCTTATTTTAGCAAATATTCTGCCGTCATATCCACGTGACAATAGCAGATACATACACTTGCCAAAGTAAAAAATACCATGAATCCATCGAGAAATAGGGGTTTTCAAAGCTAAAAAAAGCTGGACTGGACTTGACAAATTGGGTGATTTCCCTTTTAAATCTAAACCATTTCTACTATATTATATTAAGATCATGGGGGTAAATCAATTGACAACAAAAACCGATAGAGATTCATTAGGTCATAGAAATGAAGCAAAAGAAAAAACTATCACCGATGAACAATTTGAAAGATTCATTAAAGCAGTTAAGTTTGTAGAAGAGGAAGAGTATCTCGCTTTCTGGGAGAACATATATTATTGTGCTGCTTATTTAGGTCTTAGAAGTATTGAAACTTGCAAAATTAGAATTGAAGATATTGACTTTATTGCTAAAACCCTCACACTTCCTGAACAAAAAAACAAAGTTAGGTATGAGAAGATAATTATCCCTGATTTCATGATGGATAGATTAAAAGAACATATTACTAAATATAAAACTCAGATAATAATTAATGCAGAACATGGATATATAACTCATGATCCAAGAGAGATTTACAAAGCTCAAAGAAAAGTGCTTAAAGGAGAATATTATCTATTTTGGAGAATGAAGAAAAAGATCAGAGGAAAGAGTAGATATAATGAAAAACACTTAGACACATCTACTATTAGACAGCATTTAATTAAAACTAGAAAGACTGCAGGACTTGATATGAAATACGGGATGACTAATACAGGTCATGCATTATCTGTCCTTAGTTATCATACTCTCAGACATTATTATTTACAGAGGATTTGCGATTTGAGAGGCGTATTTGCCGCTCAGATAAGTGGTCGGCATAAAAACTTGCGATCAACTGAAAGGTATCTGACAACTTCATTAACTGCTAAACAAGATATTGTTAATGATGTATTTAATGTCGTTCCACTTCAAGAATCTGCAGAACTGTCATCTCTAAAAAATGAGATTCAGGAACTAAAAGAAATGATGAAATCTTCCGTATTACTTAGCAATGGAAATCCCAATAATATTAAAAATCAAAACAAGATAGCCATAGAAGAATCAGAAAGGTTTATGCAAAATAGAGCTTTGTTTCAAGCTCGTAAAATCTATAAGGTGACTGAAGAAACCGAAGTCAGAAAGGAAGTTGTTGTTAATCAACAGTTTTAATCTGATTTAAGGTCCTCCTATTTTTGCATATCTCTTTCTTGGACTTGTCCACTTGACAGTGCAACCGAAAACTATATATCTGTGCTATCTCTTCATATTCATAGGTTTCCCTTAACCACAATTCATTCCAGAAAGCTCTGATTTGGGTTGTAACGAATTTGGGGAAAGCGTTACACTTCTGTAACGGAAATATAAATGTTTTGTTTTGTTACCACTACGTAGTAGTTGTGTGTTGTTCGTAACCTTTATAAACCCTTACAAACTTTAAGCTTATATTACCCAATATCACTACTTCGGTAGGAGGGAAAATGAATAAAAATCAAGTAATAGACGCATTAAAAAAAGCACGAAAAGGTGCAAAGAAAAGAAACTTTTCTCAAACAATAGAATTCATAATTAATTTTCGAGGAATTAATTTAAAAAACCCTGAACAACAATTAGATTTCTATATGCCAATAAAACATCCATGGAAAAAATTAAAAATATGTGGCTTGGTTGCTGGAGAATTATTAGAACAATCAAAAAAAGCATTTGATAATACTATTTCTTCTGATGAGTTTGGAAAATACACTGAGAAGAAAAAAATAAAGAAATTAGCAAAAGAACACGATTATTTTGTAGCACAAGCAAATCTTATGCCACAAGTTGCAACATCTTTTGGAAGAGTATTTGGACCTGTTGGAAAAATGCCAAATCCTAAAGCAGGATGTGTAGTTCCACCAAATGCAAATTTAGAAACACTAAAACAAAAATTAAATCAAACAGTTAATGTTGCGGTAAAAGTAGTTCCTATTTTACAATTAGGAATGGGAAAAGAAGAAAGTAAAGATGAAGAAATGGCAGAAGATATAATGTCAGTATACGATCAAGTAATTCATCACTTACCTGGTGAAAAACAAAATATAAAATCAGTTTACGTTAAATTAACTATGGGTAAACCTGAGAGGATAGAATGAGTAATAAAGACGACAAAAAATTATTAGTAAAAAAAGTCGAAGAATTACTAAAAACTTCTCCAGTAATAGGAATAGTAAACATGCATGCCCTTCCTACAGCACAATTACAAAGAATGCGAGCAAAATTAAGAGGGACCGTAGACTTATTTTTAACTAAAAAAAGATTAATCAGATTCGCAATAGAAAAAATAAAAACAGAAAAAAAAGGGATTGAAGAATTAGAACAATATTTGAACGGAATACCTGCGTTATTGTTATCAAAAGATAATCCATTTAAAGTTTTCTCAATATTACAAAAAAATAAATCAAAAGCAGCAGCAAAAGCTGGACAAATTGCACCAAATGACATTAAAATTCCTGCTGGAATGACCCAGTTTACTCCAGGACCAATCATAAGTGAGTTAGGTAATTTTGGATTAAAAACTAAAGTAACTGATGGAAAAATTGAAATTATTGAAGACGCAATCGTTGTAAAAACTGGCGAAGAAATAAGTCAAGAAATGGTAGGACTATTAGCAAAAATGGGGATAGAACCCATGGAAGTTGGTCTGGACTTAGTGGCAGTATATGAAAACGGACAAATATTCACAAAAGATGTATTAGCAATAGATGAAGAAGAATATGCTAATAACTTTACTCAAGCACAAAGTTGGGCATTCAATCTTGCTGTAGAAGCAGGAATAATGACTGTTGAAACAACTGAATTAATGATACAAAAAGCATCAAAAGAAGTAAAAGCACTAGCTTTAGAAGCTAACATTTTAACTGATGAAACAAAAGATGAAATACTAGCAAAAGCAGAAGCACAAGGACAAGCAGTAGGAAAAGAATTAAACTTACCTGCAAAAGAAGCTGTAAAAGAACCTGAAGAACCTAAAGTTGAGGAAAAAACTGAAACTCCCAAAGAAGAAGTAAAAACAGAAGATAAGCCTGCAGAAGTTAAAGAAGAACCTAAAAAAGAAGAAAAGAAAGAAGAACCTGTTAAAGAAGAAGATAAAAAAGATTCTGAACCTTCAACAAAACCAGATGTAACAGATGAAAAAGTAGCAGGAATGGTTGGCGCATGGAAAGAAAAAGATAAACCAAAACAAACTGCACAAGATATAATCAAAGATGCAGACAAAGCTTAAGGCTGTAAAAGAATAACTTTTTAAAACTCAAATTCATAATACTTAATACGGAGGAAAATAAAAATGGAATATGTATATGCAGCAATGTTAATTCACAAAGCTGGAGGAAAAGTAGACGAAGCAACAGTTAAAAAAGTACTTGACGCAGCAGGTGTAAAAACTGATGATGCAAGAGTAAAAGCACTAGTTGCTGCTTTAGAAAATGTTAATATTGATGAAGCAATTGAAAAAGCTGCTATAACAGCTGCACCCGTTGCTGCCGCTGTTGCACCTGAAGAAGCAGGAAAAACAGAAGCAAAAGACGATAAAAAAGATGCAGCTGAAGAAGCTAAAAAAGAAGAAGAAGCTGCAGCGGGATTAGGCGCATTATTTGGTTAAAAAAAGGGAATTATCCCATTTTTTTTATTTTTAATCAAATAATTGTTTCAAAAATAATTTAAAAAGTGATTTAGAGTGGAACAACAAAAGAAAACTCTTTTGAGCCCAGACAAAACGTCAGGACAACCAAAAGAAAACACAGGGGGCGAACAAAAAGAACGACCAAAATCTGAAAAACAAGTTCCAACTAGTTCTAACACCAATTCTAAATTAACATTAACTCAAGTTAATACTAAAATCACTGAGTTAAAGCAAAAACTTGATGAAATTAACACTGTAAAAGAGCAATGGTACCAAAAAAAAGAAGAAGTATCAAAAAAGATAGTAAGTTTAATAACAAATGTTAAATCATCAAAACAAGAAAGAAATAAAGCAACAAACGAAGTAAAACAATCAAAACAAGAAAGAAACAGATTAAATTCTCAAATAAAAACAAAACTACTTGAATTAAAACCATTAAACACAAAAAAACAAGAAATAATTAAAAAATTAGGAATAAAAGAAAACCCAGTAAGAATAAAAACACAAATAAAAGGAATAGAAACCAAATTAGAAACTGAAGTAATGAATTTTGAAAAAGAAAAAGTACTAAATAAACAAATTAGAAATTTAAAAAAACAATTAGAAGGAAGTGAGGAAATAACCACCGTATTACATCAAATTAAAGCAAAGAAAAAAGAATTAGACTTAATACGAGCAAAAGCAGAACAAAAACATAAACTAGTACAAACAAAAGCTAACACTTCACAAGAAAAACACGAAAGTTTAATGGCTGCATCAAAAGAAATAGATGCTCTGAAAATAAAAGAAGAAGAGGCATACAAACATTTTTTTAAATATAAAGAAGATTTTACAATATTAAACAATCAATTAAAAGATAATTTACAAATTTTAAATAAATTAACTGGAAAAGTAACTCAACAAAAAAGAGTAAAAAAAATAAAAAAAGAAAACCATTTTAATAAAGAACTCAAAGAAAAAGAACGAGATGTAGAAGAAAAAATTAAGAAAAAGCAAAAATTAACTACTGAAGATTTGTTAATATTTCAAGGAAAACAATAACTTTATAATTCTAAATAAGTTAATAATTTTATGGGCAGTGAACAAAATATTTTGTTGCAAAGTAATTTTTTAAAACAAATCGCAACAAGAATAGCATTAACGTTAGGTGAAGTTAAGTTTTCTAAAGAAGTTAGGTCTTGCGTGGATGATGGATTCGAAATTAATGCAATCTGGACATATTCAAGAAGACATTTAACAATAGAATATACAACAGTAAAAGTTAGAACCCCTCCTCTTTTGTTTGGTGTATGGAGATTTGGTGAGTCTTATACAAGACGTGAAACTTTTGTTGAGATTTGGCAAGATAAAAGAGTGGTATTGGATTTTGAGGATAACTTAATATCTTTTAAACCTGGAAATTGGGAAAAAGAACTTCTTTCAATACATAATGATCTTCCTTCTGTTTATATACCTAAAAGAAAAAGAGAGTAATTTAATAGAAAACAAGAAACTAATTAGTTTTTTCCATATAACCACAACTACCACAAGTTTTACGGTCTTTATGATTAGCTAAAAAAATACCTGGGCCACATTTAGGACAAAAAGAATTCTTTCTCTTTAACGGAGTTCCTGCTTCATATTTTTCCCATCTTTTAGAAGGATTTCCTTTTTTTATTACTGGTTTTTTATCGTCAGCCATTTTTATTCGTCACCTTTATTTTCTTCTTTTTTAGGTTCTTCTTTAACTTCTGCAGGCTTATCTTCTGTTTTAACTTCTTCTTTAACAGGTTCTTCTTTCTTTTCTTCTGCAGGTTTTGATGCTTCTTCTTCAGCTTTTTTTAATTTTTCTTCAATTTTTTTATGCATTAAATAACCTTCAATTCTTTTCATATCTTCAGCATTATCATAAACAAATAATTCAATACTAGCTTTATCAGATTTAAAACCAGGAATTATTTCACGAACCACACTTAATTCTTCTTTACATTTAAGTTGTGAACATAATGTTTTTTTAACATCATCTTTGCTTGGAACCGGACCTTCAAAACTAATCTCAAGTCTATGTTCTTTTCTTCCTAATAATTCATTATTTATTTCTTTTTTATTTAAAACATTCATATTTAATTCACCTTAATAGCATAATCTCCTTTAGCTGCCATATCTAATTCTTTAGCAATATCAGATTTAACAGGATCAAGAATGTAAATTTTACCTTTCCAATTATTAGAAAAACTAGTTCCTTTACAAAGTGGACACTGACTACCTTCAACAAAAATTCTACATTTTTTACAAGCTTTTAGTTTAACCATTTTATTTCTTTTTGTCCTTTTTTTGTTTTTCTTCCTTAGGTTCTTCAGGTTCTTTTTCTTTCATCCATTCAAGTTTACCAAGACCTTGTTGTCTCATAGTAAGCCCAATTTTAGGATTTGTAATATCTTTATATGACACTGCAATAATTCTTGCTTTACATTCATCGCCAACTTTTAAGCTTCTATTTGATTCTTTCCCTTGTAAAACTTTATCTTTGCTAAAACTAACAAAATCATCCATTGTTTGAGAAATCTGAATCATTCCTTCAATAGGACCTAAAGTTATAAACGCACCAAAATCAGCAAGATCTTTTATTTTACCAGTAATAACTTCTTGTAATTCTGGTTTGAAAGTAATAATTTTAAATTGGGTATCAAAATAAGAAGCTCCATCGCCAGGAACAATTATTCCTTCTCCAATTTCATCCACGTCAACAACATCAATAACAATTCCTAAATCTTGAGAAATAAATCCATCATATTTCTTTTTAATTTGTTGAATTAAAGCAGATTTAGTATTTTCCCCAAATAATTTAGGCGGAACACGTATGTGGTCTTTTAACTTCATTTCATAGTACATCTTAGATTAAAAGGGATAGTAAAGTGTTTTTAAAGGTTTCGCTTTAATCATAAGCTTTCTTTACGATTCCTTGCATATCCTTATTTTTTTCATATGCTTCCCTAATTGGGGTTAATATTGAGTTAATTTCTTTAGCAACACCCTGTTTAAGATCCATTGGATGCAAGTCCTTAGCTACAAATGCTTTTTCAAGGTCTGCATAGTTAGTAAATTTTAAGTTGCCCCCAAATTTTTCAGGACGTTCAATAAGAAATGACTCTTTATTAGGAAAAATAACACTTTGAGCAAAAGCTAAAACTCCATTATCTTCAATTTTGCCCTCTTCACAAAACGCTTTGTTTAATTTCTTTTTAATTACATCTTCAGTATCAAATAAGTCAATTTTAGAGTTAGCTTCAGAAGAACTCATTTTGCCACCACTTAAACCAGGAAGCATAGGATTCATTAAATGAATGCGTTTTTTGTATCCAATTTGGGGTAAAAATTCTCTAGCAAACATAAAAATCTTTCTTTGATCAACTCCACCAAATTGAGCATCAACATCTAAATATTGTTCGTCTAGTGATTGAAGAATTGGATAAATTAATCCAGAAAGTTTAGGACTCTCCACTTGTTTAACAACCTCTGCACCTGCTTTGATACAATCTCGAGTAGATGATAAAGCAGCAATCTTATACACATCAAGAGTGTATTCCTTTTTTAATTGAAAAGAACTACCCCTAACAAAATTTAGTTTATCAATATTTGCCCCCAATGATTTAAGAGCTTCTTTAATAATAAACTCATAATATTTAGTTCTGAGTTCTAATTGTTCCCATGTTGATTTCATATTATCAAGAAAGGCATGAATGTCAGCAAGTAAAATTGTTATTTTACAACCTGCATTTAAAAAATCTGAAATTTTAGTTAAAGGAATAAGATAACCTGTATGAATTCTACCCGTAGTAGCCATACCAATATAAACTTTTAAATCTTTTTTCTTTAAAAGATCTTTAAGTTCAGCCTCTCCAACAACTTCTTGTAAGTTTCTAGTAATTAAATCAAATTTTTCTTCTGGTTTCATGAATGATAAGTGATGATAGCTATTATATAAATATTTGGGTAAAGGATAGAAATTTTTTAATCAATACAAAGATATTGCTTTTGTTTCATAATAATAAGTTTAGCACCTTTTGCTTTAATTCTTTTTTTAAGAATCATATCTTGAGTACAAACAAAAGTATCTTTATCAACTAACTCAACAATTAAATCATCAACTAACCCTTTTTCAGTTTTTATTAAATTTACTTTTCCTTTAATAAGTTGTAAAGCAAGTTTAGCTGCTTCTTTATCTTTACCTTTTTGTTCAGCAATAATTTTATTCAGTTCCATGATGGTTTTGTCGAGAATAAATAATTCATAAGGTAAAGACATAATTCTTTCTATTTCTGAAAAAATATCCACTCTAAATTGTATGGGAATAAGTAAAAAATTGGTATCTATTATAATTTTAGTCTTCATAAAAAAAAGATAAACAATAAACTATATAAATAATTCGCTTGTTATATTGATTATGACTTACGAATTCCTAGAACATACAGCGGATATAAAGTTTGTAGCTAGAGGAAAAAGCAAAGAAGAAGTGTTTAAAGAATCAGCAATGGCGCTAAAAGAAACAATGACAAAAGGAATAGAAATAAAAAAAATAGAAGAAAAAGATATCGCTGTAGAAGGAAAAGATTATGAATCATTGTTACGAAACTTTTTAGAAGAATTCTTATTTTTATTTGATGCAGAAGATTTTATATTATCAGACATATCAGAAATTCTTATTGATGGATTTAAACTAATGGCTACAGTTAAGGGCGATATAATAGATAATTACAAATTAACAAATGATGTAAAAGCAATAACTTATAATGAAATGTATGTGAAAGAAACAGATAAAGGATGGGAATCACAAGTAGTATTGGATGTGTAAAAATGGAAATTAAAAAAATATCTGAGTATGAATGGGAGATTCCAAAAACAGATGGAATGAATGTTCCCGGGAAAATATATGCTAGTGAAAAACTTATTGCGTTAATTAAACAAGATAAATCTCTAGAACAAGTAAGTAATGTGGCAAAATTACCTGGAATAATTAATGCTTCAATTGCAATGCCTGATGCACACCAAGGATATGGTTTTAGCATAGGTGGAGTGGCAGCATTTGATATGGAAAAAGGAATTATAACTCCAGGGGGAGTAGGATTTGATATAAATTGTGGAGTTCGTATACTTGCAACAGATATTTCTGTGGAAGACATGATTGCAAAGAAAAAAGAATTATTACATGACCTTTTTAGAACAATACCTTCTGGAGTTGGAAGAGGTCACAAAGAAAAATTAAGTTTTGAAGAATTAGAAGCCGTGCTTAAGAAAGGAGCTAAATGGGCTATAGAAAAAGGATTTGGAAATGAAGAAGATTTAAACCGATGTGAAGAATACGGAAATATTGTAGAAGCAAATCCCGCAGATGTATCACAAAAAGCAAAATCACGAGGACTAGGACAATTAGGAACGATGGGTGCAGGAAATCATTTTTTAGAAATACAATCTGTTGAAGAAATATTTGATTCTAATGTTGCTGAAGTATTTGGAGTTGAAAAAGGAAAAGTTGTTATTATGATACATTGTGGTTCAAGAGGATTGGGACATCAAGTTGCATCAGATTTTATTCGAGAAATGGAAAATAAATATGGACATGAAAATTTGCCCGATAGAGAATTAATAAACGCGCCAATAAATTCAGAACTTGGTAAAAAATATTTATCCGCAATGAATTGTGCAGTAAATTTTGCATTCTGTAATAGACAAATAATCATGCATCATGTTCGAGAAGTATTAAAAAGATATTTTCCTGAATCAAAAAATCATTTAGTATATGATGTATGCCATAATATTGCTAAAATAGAAGAACATTCTGTTGATGGTGAAATGAAAAAAGTATGTGTGCATAGAAAAGGGGCAACAAGAAGTTTTGGTCCTGGTCGAAAAGAAATTCCAGAAGTATATCGAGAAGTAGGGCAACCAGTAATAATCCCTGGTTCAATGGGAACTTTTTCATATTTGTTAGTTGGAACAAAAAAAGCAGAAGAATTAAGTTTTGGTTCAACTGCACATGGTGCAGGAAGAGTTATGTCGCGAAGTCAAGCAATGAGAGAAATAAAAGGGGAAGATGTCAAAAAAGAATTATGTGATTGTGGAATAGATTTAGAAGCAGGTTCATTAAAAGGAATAGCAGAAGAAGCACCAGCAGTATACAAAGACATAGATGAAGTAATAAAAGTGAGTGATGGGTTAGGATTAGCAAAAAAAGTAGCTAAATTTAAACCACTTGCGGTGATGAAAGGATGAAAAAAATTAGTAAAGCTTGGCCATTAGCAATAACGTTTGCAGTATTAGTTATATTTTGTATTGAATTATTCTTTGAATTTTTTGCTTGTGGATGGGCGGGAAATAATATTTATCGATGCGATATCCTCCCTCCCATAATAAACTTTTTACTTTTATTTTTATTAATAGTTGGAATAATTTTAGTATTTAAAAAGAAAACTACTTGGTTGGCGTTTTTACCCGTAATAATTGTAAGTGTATTAATAATTGGTTTACTTTTAGTTCCTGGTGGAGAAATAAATAAAACAAAATTTGCTTGTTCAATGGCGGATTCATCTAATGAAAGAACTTGCTGGACTAATTTTGCAGTAGAAGAACATAATTTTAATTATTGTGATAATATGCAAAGCGATATTGGTATGAATTTATGTTATGGAAAAGTTGCAAAATACCCTGGAGATGCAAGTTGGTGTGAAAAAATACCTTTGGGACATGGTGGATTTGACTCTTGTTATCAAAACATAGCGGTTTATACACAAGATAAAACTTGGTGTGATAACTTGAATAGATCAACATATTATAAATATCCCTCTCAAACAACAAGTAGCATATTTAGATGTTATACAAGAGTGAATGAAGCTATAAATCAAACTTCTTAAAATAAATTAAAAAAGAAAAAAATGCGAATGTTTATTCGCTAAAAGGACATTTTCCTTCCATTTTGTTTCTAAAACCTTTTTCATGGTTACCCATTCGAGAAGGCATTCCTTCCGGTCGATTTTCATCCATTTGCGCTCTTAAAGATTGTATGGTTTCAAAATCTCCGCTTTCTCTAGCTTCATTCATAGCTGTTCTAAATTCTGCTTGTTTTTCACGATGAAGAACCAATTCATTAAAATTTTCTTTAGTTAATTCGGATTCTCTAATCTCTTTCCAAGAATCAAAATCATTGTTTTCAACAGCTTCACGTAAAGCAGTTTTTGTTTCAGCATTTTTAGCAAAAGGCATTGCCATTACAAAACTTACACTAAGAAGCGCAAGAATTGCCATTCCTAAAATCAAAGTTGTTTTTTTCATTTTATCTACCTCCAAGTTGATAAATTATAAAACTGTTAATTGTTTATAAACAAAATGGATGAAAAATCCATTCATTTTATAAATGAAAATAAACTAAAATAAAGTAATGATGCACAGAATGGCTCCTATGCTGAATCAGTTGATTGGAGTTGAAATCATATATGCAATAATTATTATAGCAATAAGCTTAATGATCTATTTTTTAACAAGAGAAGTATATAAATTAAGTTCACACAAAGGAATAAAATATTTTAGAGAAGCATTTTTGTTTTTTGCATTGGCATTCTTTTTTAGGTTTATAGTAAACACACTTTTTATAATGAAAAGAGTGCATCATTTTAGAGAATTAGCACCAAGATATGTTGGGATGTTATTTGGGTTAATATTTATGTACGCAACATTAATCGCATTATTTTATCTTCTTTATGCATTACTTTGGAAACATTTCAAAAATAAAATTTGGTTATTTCATTTGATTGCGTTAATTGTTGCATTTTTGACATTAATAACAAGAAATTTCATAATTATGATATTAATACAAATTTTAGTTTTACTAACAATAATAATTCTTTCTTTGTTAAATCATAAAAAAAGACAATTTCATATAATCTATCTTATGTTATTTGTTTTTGGAATGTTAAACATAATAGGATTGTTAATTCCTGGATTCTTAATAACTTTACAAATAATAATTTATCTTGTATCAATGATTCTATTTTTACTTGTGTTGTATAAGATAATTAAAATAATGATGAAACATGGCTAAAAAAAGAGAACGGTTAGAAGTTATAAGAGATATTTTAAGAGTAATAAGAGATTCAAATAATTCTATCAAGCCAACACCCTTGCTTCGTAAATCAAATATGTCCACAAAAAGATTTAATAAATACTATTCTGAATTACAAAAAAAAGATTTTGTAAAAGAAATAATAACAAAAAAAGGAAAAGAATTAGCATTAACAGAAAAAGGATTTCAATATTTACATAGATATTCTATAATAAAAGAATTCGTAAAAGAGTTTGAATTGTAGACCTAAAGTCCATCTTGTTTATAAACAAATTAAAAGATTTGTAGTTTATGGTTCAAGAACTATTAAGTTTGGAAAAAGTAAAAAAAACATATGATATGGGGAAAGCAGGAAAATTAACTGTTCTAAAAGATATTAATTTAACTATTAAAGAAGGAGACTTTGTATCAATAGTTGGGCCAAGTGGAAGTGGAAAAAGTACTATGATGAATTTGATTGGAGCTTTAGACCTTCCAACAGAAGGAACAATTAAACTAAAGGGAAAAAAACTAATGGAATTATCTGAATCCGAATTGGCAGAATTTAGAGGAAAAACAATAGGGTTTATTTTTCAAACATTTAATTTAATTCCCACACTTTCTGCATTAGAAAATGTGATGTTGCCTCAAGAAGTTATAAATATTTCTTCAACAGAAGCTGAAAAAAGATCAAAAGAGCTTCTCGAAATACTTGGGTTGGGAGAAAGAATTTATCACACACCTTCAGAACTAAGCGGGGGACAACAACAAAGAGTGGCAATCGCAAGATCAATGTCAAATGATCCAGATATAATCTTAGCCGATGAACCAACGGGAAATTTAGATTCTAAAACGGGTCGGTTTGTAATGGATTTTTTAACTGAATTAAACAAAAAAGGAAAAACAATAATTTTGATTACTCACGATACAAATCTTATGAAATATTCAAAAAGAACAATTTATCTAAAAGACGGAAAAATAATTAAAGATGTTGGAGGAAAACAAAAATGAAAAAAATTATGATTTTAACGTTATTAGTTTTAATGCTCTCTGCAATTGTAATTGCAGAAACACATGAAGAAAATTATACGAGCGCAGGGTATAGTAGCGATATGCAATTATCTAATTTACAAATTGAACAATTAAGATATGAACCATATCCTGCAAACCCGGGAGAATATTTAACACTGTGGATAAAAGTAGAAAATGTTGGAAATGTTTTAACTGAAAATGCAGTTTTTGAATTAAAAACAAAATACCCGTTTTATTTAGATGCAAGTGAAGAAGCACTTAGAGAATATGGTCAAATCTCATTAGAACCAATAATTTTGGAATATAAAATAAGAGTGGATGAAAATGTCATTCCCGATGAATACGTTTTAGAATTATGGTATAATGATGCAACACGAAGAAATGAAGATAATTGGCAAATAAAAGAATTTGAAATAACAGTTAAAGAAGTCCAAACAGATTTTGATTTAGTAGTGCAATCAATAGATTTATCTGAAGTTGCAATTGCAATAGCAAACATAGGACAAGAAGATGCAAATTCAGTAATTGTAAAAATTCCAGAACAAACCAGATTTCAAACAATTGGAACTTCTGGACAAATGATTGGAAATTTAGACAGCGGAGATTATACTTTGGTAAGTTTTCAATTAGAAGAAAAACAAAATTCTGAAGGAATGTTAAATGTTCAAATAGATTATACTGATTCAATAGGTGAAAGAAGAACTCTAATAAAAGAAATTGAATTAGAAATGAATTTAGGCAATACCCTGACTAAATCATTAAATTCTGCAGGTAAAAATTTTAAACAAAAACAAACGTCAATATTTAAATCAGTTTGGTTTTGGGTAATAACCATTGTAATTATTGGAATAATATTTAAGTATTATAAAAAATATCAAAGAATGAGAAAATAAATGAGATTAGTAAAAATAATAAACTTAGCATGGAATATGTTGGTGCATAGTAAATTAAGAAGTTGGTTAACAATAATTGGAATTGTTATAGGGATAGCAGCAGTTGTCTCAATAGTTTCAATAAGTGAAGGTGCAAAACAAAGTCTTGAAGAAAAATTTGATGATTTTGGAGCAGACCAAATAACAATAACTCCTGGCGTTTCAAAAGCAAGGGGATTTGGACCTGGAAGTAAGGCTGGAGGGTCAATAGACTCAGTAGACCAAGAAGACCTCACTGATAAAGATATTTTATCCCTTAAAAGTGTGATGAATGTTAATCAAGTCATGGGACAAGTTTCTGCAACAGGAGAACTCGAATATCTTGGAGAGGGGGGGGAAGTATCTGTACTTGGGGTGGATGTCGAAGTTTGGAAAAATTTTGTAGATTATGAACTAGAATCTGGACGACTTCTTCAAAAAGGAGATTCATCAGGAGTAGTTTTGGGTTATATAAAAGCACATGAATATTTTGATAGGGAAGTACAAATAAATAGACAAATAACAATTGAAGGAAGAATCTTTAGTGTTGTGGGAATTTTAGAAGAAGGAGAAAACAATAATGCGGTAATAATTCCCATAGACCTAGCGCGAACAGTCCTTGAAGATATAGAAGAAAAAGAATATTCTTCAATTGTAGTTCAAATAGAAGATACCGAAAATTATGAAATAACAATAAAAGATATAGAAAAAAAATTAACGCTATCTAGGGGAATTTTAAGAGCTGAAGATTTGGATTTTACTGTTACATCAATGCAATCAATGCAAGAAACAATACAAGAAACAATGAACACAATGTCAATATTCTTAGGTTCAATAGCTGCAATATCTTTAATAGTGGGAGGTGTTGGGATTTCAAATACTATGTTTACATCAGTTTTAGAAAAAACAAAAGAAATAGGGATATTAAAAGCAATAGGAACAAAAAATAAAGACATATTATTAATATTTCTTTTTAATTCAGCAATGATTGGATTTGTAGGAGGTTTAGGTGGAGTAATAATTGGAATAATTGCTTCAAGCGGAATAGGAATGTTAGTTAGTGGAACGGGAGGAGGAATGAAAATTTTAGGAAACACTGCAATAACTCCTGAATTATTAATATTTGTATTTGGATTTTCAATTGTAGTGGGAATGATTGCGGGAATAATTCCTGCATATGGAGCTTCTAAATTAAAACCCGTAGATGCATTAAGATATGAGTGATTTTAAAAAGAAAAACAATTCATCATTAACATATTTTGGCATACTTTCTTTTAAGAATAACTTAATAAATTTCTTAGTTTCTTTACTAATTGGTTTTTTGTTAACTGAATCAATAAGTTCATATTTTAAGTCATCTTCCCATTTTTGTCGTCTAGCAGTTAGTTTAACATTTTCAATCAATGCCTCTTTTTTAAGAGTTTTTTGAGTATTTGGATTGTTTTCAATATTTAAAAAATATTTATCAAAATCAAAACTTTCTCTTTTATTCATATATACAATTAAAAAATCAACTAATTCTTTTGGCCAATCTCGTATAATATCTTTTTTGTACTGGTGAAAACCATCAATAAAATAAGAACTTGCTTTTTTAATTGGTAATTTTTCAGTTAATATCTTAATTAACTCTTTTTTAGAACTAACTGGGATTCTCCTTATAGTTCTTGCTTTATCAACTAATCTTTGTTGAACGGGATTTAATTCTTTTTGATAAGAATGAAATGAGTCAATAGCTTGTTGAGTAAGATTGCTTTTATCTCTTACTACTTGTTCTGAATCATCAAATAAATGTTTTGAAACATTCGGTTTGTTTCTGGAAAGAGATATTTTGGCAAGAACCATGGAATGCATTCTCTTAAGAAATTCTATTTTGTCTTCCATTTTTAAAATATCTAAATGTCCTTGAAGAACAAGATTGAATGCAAAGGGACTTGGAATTTTAGTATGAATTTCTTCAATTTTAATTCTTTTTTCACTAATGCGTTCTAAAACAGCTTTAGTGTTTTTAATATCCATTAAATCTTCAAGAACTTCTCTGCGTGCTTCTTTTAAAATTGAAAAATCAGGATTTAATTCTCTTAAAGCTTTCATTAAAATAGTGGAGGCCATTTGTTGTCTTCCAACTTGTTTAGTTCTGCCCATATAATTTCTTAAAATCATTAAAGAACGCATAGCACAATGTCTAAACCTTCGTCTATACACTTCGCTTTTTTCAATAGCATGTTTCATAACTTTATCAATATTTTCAACGTTTAATTGTTCTAAAACTGCAGTAACATTAATTGGTTTGTTAAAAGAGATATAAAAACCATTATCACTAATTCCTACTTCTACATCACGTTTTTGTGTAAGAGAAATTGAAAATGCAATGGCTCTACTTAAACAATCATTAACTCGTCTTCCAAATAAAGTATGAAAAATAATCTTTTTTTCATTTTCTTTATCATAATGTTCAATTAATAATTTTTTGTTTGAAGGAAGAATATTACAAAAATCAAATTGTTCTTTCATATATTTGTAAATTGATTCGGCAGCATTTGTATCAACATATAAAAAGTCATGAATAAAATCTAAAACATCTTTTTTAGAACAACTTTCAAGTTTTTCCTGCATTAACCCACGAAATCTGCTAATATCATTTGCTAAATCAAAAGAAAGAGGAAGTTGTTCAGAAAACCAAGAAGGAACAGTGGGAGGTCTACTAATTGAACCGCGAACTTGAATTGTAGTACCTCTTGCAAATTTAAATTGATAGATATCTCCTCCTAAAACAAAAATATCTCCTGGTTTCAATCTTTCTAAAAAACCTTCGTCAATAGTACCAATAAAAGAATCTCCAATTTTAACTTTAATTGAAGTTTGATCTGGAATAGTTCCGATGTTAGTCATGTAAATAACTCGGGTCATTTTTCCTTTTTTTCCGAGCTTCTTATTATTTCTCCAAATTTTAGCATAAATATATCTTGATTCTAAAGAAACATATTCTCCTGCAAGATATGATAAAATTTCATTAAAATCCTTTTTTTTAAGATTTTTATAACAATAACTTTGTTTAATTACTTTAAATAATTCTTTTTCTTCCCAATCTTGTTCAACAGCCATCCCCACAATATGTTGAGCAAGAACATCTAATGCATTAGTGGGTATGTGAATTCTGTCAATCTTCTTTTCTAAAGCACTTTTTAACATAACGCTGCATTCAATAAGATCATCACGGTCTAAAACAATTAAACGTGCTTTAGTTTTTTTATTTAATGAATGGCCAGATCTACCTGAGTTGTGCGTAATTATATTTCCGACAACAAAATTGTTATTTGGGTCTTTTAGAGTTAAATTATATGTTGGTTTATTGTTTTTTTGTTTAATGATTTTTTTAATGGGAATCCAATGAAGGAATTGGTTTTGTTGTGGAAGATTAGCATATATTTTTATTTTAAACTTATCTGTTACTTGTTTAGTTTTTTTTGCTTTTTCTCCATAACAAGGAATTTGCTTGAAAAAACGTTTTATTTCTTTTTTTCTTGCAATAAAAATACAATAAATATCTTTATGATTTATCTTTGGAACTAGTTTTGAAACTTTACTTAAACTTTTATTAATATTACAATTATAACCCAATCTACTAAATAATTGATTTAAACCTAAGGCAAATTCTTTACTGGCAGTAAAAATCCTAACTAATCTGCTTTTTTCATTAAAATTACCATCCCCCTCAAAAACACCTTCTAAATAAGCATATTGTAATTCTTGTTTGAGTTTGAATATTGGTTTTCCCACTCTTACATTTATTGTTTTATTTTTACAAGGAATGCCTAATGAAAACATCAAATAAGCAATTAAATTTGAGCCACATTCAAGATTAATAAATTTTTCATCTCGTTTATACTGGTGACAAGAAAAACCATATTTATTAAAAATTGATTTTGCTTTGTTAATCATTATTTTAGAATTATTACCAATTTTTATATGGTAATAAGCTGCTCTGTCTTTTTTGTGTGTTTTAACAATACATCCATCAGTTGCAATAATGCCTGCAAGCCACATAAGTTCTTTAGTTAACTTTAGAGGTAATTCTAGTCTGTGATGTGATGCTGTTTTTAAATTTTTTAAATGATTTATGTAAGTATTCTTTTTAAGTTTTGCAATTTCACACACCTTAAGAAAATAATCTAATCTAATGCTTTTTTTTCTCCCTTTTAATCGGCGACAATCAGTTAACCTACTTATTGGTAAATCATATTTTTTTGCAAATTCTCTTAAATTTAATTTTTCTTTAATTTTTATTTTATCAATAGTTTTTTGATAAAAATTATCTTTATTTATGACAAAAAGTTTATCTTTTGGAAGTAATTTATAAATATAAGGTTCATTAAGATTAAACTTAATTTTGTTACATACTGTTCCAATTAAGTCTGTATTTTTTATTTCTTTTGCTTTTTTCCAACCTTTTTTAGTAAGAATTGGATGATTTTTTGTACATTTTAAAACTTCCCCTGATTTTAAAGTTATTTCAAATAAGTTTTGAGATTTATTTTTTTGATATTCACAAATTTGGTTTTTGATAAAACCTTTTTTTTTGTTATATGAAATTAATTTTATTTTTAGTTTATTTTCAACAATATTGCCGATTTTAATATACTCTCCTGTGGATGTTAAAAGTTCAGCATCATAAGGGAGACATCTTTGTAATACACGA
>CAYRWJ010000015.1:0-21474 GCA_964427985.1 uncultured Methanosarcinales archaeon | reverse complement strand
TAAAACTTTCTTTTTTTCAGGCACTATTTTTAATTGTATATCATCAACTCTTGAAGAAATCTTTTCAATCTTTTCTTCTAATTCTGTTAATAATTCATATATTGATTGAATTTCATTAGTATTAGAATTTATTGATTCTAAATGATCATTTAATTCACTCTCTACCCGTCTAAAAGAAATCTTTAACTTACCAATAACTTCTTTTGATAATAAGTTTTTAATAACTCCCATAAAAGGGGAAAACCTTAAAAAGTTTATAAATATTTTCGTAATAATGATTAGTCAACAGAAACTAGCGATTATATTATCTAAATTGAAACAGTTTGAAAACCCCCAAGCTAGTCTAGAACAGTATACGACTGATTCAAATATTGCTGCAGAAATCATTTGGAATGCACATATGCTCGGAGATTTAAAGGATGTGGCTGATTTAGGAGCAGGAACAGGAATTCTTGGAATTGGGGTATTAGAATTAGAAGGAAAAGTAATTTTTGTTGAGAAAGACAAAGATGCAATAAAAGTTTTGAAAGAAAATTTAGAGGAATATTCGGGTTATAAAATCTTTGAGGGAGATGTTAGTACGTTTATCAATAAAGTAGAAACTGTAATAATGAATCCGCCCTTTGGAGTTCAAAAAAGAAAAGCAGACAAACAATTTGTTGAAAAAGCATTCAGGGTTGCTAATATTATTTATTATATTGGAAAAGTAGAGAGTAAAAAGTTTATTGAGGCCATAAGTAAGGATAATGATAGAAAGATTAGTCATTATTGGGAATACGAAATGCCTTTAAAGAACACCATGAAGTTTCATAGTAAAAAAGTAAAAAAAATAATGATTGGGTGTTGGAGAATAAAATGAACTACGGTGGACAAGCAGTAATAGAAGGAATAATGATGCGTTCTAAACATCACATGTCCGTAGCAGTGCGATTAGAAAATGGAAAAATAAAAGTAAAAAAACAAAAAATTAAACAAAATGCTCTCTCAAGAATATTTTTTATAAGAGGTATTTATAATTTAATAGAACAATTAATTCTCGGATATAAAACATTAAATTGGAGTGCAGAACAACAAATGGACGAAGAAGAAGTAAAAAGTTCGGGGTGGATAACTGCAGGTGCCACCATTTTAGGAATTGTATTAGCAATAGCATTATTCAAACTATTTCCCTTAGGAATGGCAAAATTAGCAAACCCAAACAGTTTATTTGTATTTAATTTAATAGATGGAGTAATTAAATTATTAATATTTTTAGGATATTTATGGTTTATTGGCAGATTTAAAGATGTAAAAAGAATATTTCGTTATCATGGAGCAGAACACAAAGCAATAGGCTGTGTAGAAGCAGGGAAAAAATTAACAGTAGAAAATTGTGTTAAATATGCAAAAGAACACAAAAGATGCGGAACAAACTTTTTATTCATAGTAATTATAGTTAGTATTTTAGTTTATCTAATAATACCTTTAAACATGAGTTTTTGGACTAAATTTGGATTAAGATTATTATTTTTACCAATAATAGCAGGGATAGGATATGAATTAATAAAATTAAATAAAAAAGATAATTGGATTTCAAATATTCTTAACTCGCCCGGAATACTAATACAAAAGTTAACAACTGCAGAACCAGACAAAAAAATGTTAGAAGTAAGCATAGTAGCATTAAAAGAAGTAATGCACGCTGAAAATAAGGATTAGCTTTTTAAAACAATAATTGATTCTAACAACATTATGAGACGACTAACATTACCAATAGTTAGAACAGTAATTGCAGAATTAGATGCAGAGTTAGATAGTTTAGACCTTGAAAGTTCTACTTACGAACAGGATAGAATTAGGGTAGAAAAAGTATATCTTGCAAAAATAAAAGCATCTGCACTACAAAGATTAGATTCAGAAGACAGTGTCCAAATGCAGGAAGGCATGGCATTATTAGGATTTGTAAGAGGATATACCTCCCCGTCTAGAAGACAACCCGCACAATTAACCTGTTCTAGTGACTAATTTTTTCTGAGCATAAAGATTTCCTCCTGCTGTTAAGCAAATATAAGAAATCTTTATAAATAAAGTATCATTCAATAGTAGTAATATGAACTTGGGGGAAAGGTCAAAATGAAAAAACTACTAATTTTAATGATTCTTATTACAGCACTACTAGTATTTACCGGATGTCAAAAAGACGACGGGTATAATGATTTTATAACTGGAGACGTAGATTTAGATGGAACCCTAGATTCAAATGATTCTGATGAAGATACAGATACAGAAGATGTTGATGATACCACAGACACTGATGAAACTACAGATACTGACACAACCCCTGATGAAGACGAAAGTGATGATTCAATAAGAAGTGATGACCGACCTTTTGGAGAAAAATTACAAGATTACATAACTAATGAAAATAATAACATTTTCGATTTATACGATTGCCAAAATGGAATGGTATTATTTGCAGAAAATTACAACTTTGATTTAGAAGATAGAATAGATGACAAACAAGATGATATTGATGACCAAGATGATGAAATTAGTGATGCAGAAGATGAAGTAGATGATTTAGAAGCAGAATTAATTGTTTTAGAATCTGAACTAACCGAATTAGAAAATCAAAAAAGCAATCAAACAAACTGGGATTTATTAACAAGCACACAACAAACCTCATTAGAAAATGACATCGATGACAAAAAAGATGATATTGATGACAAAGATGACGATATTAATGATGCAGAAGATGATGTAAATGATGAAGAAGATTATAAAGAAGATCTAGAAGACGAATTAGATACACTTGAAGAAGATTTAGATGATTCAGAAAATGCATATGATAAAATACAAAATTATTGTTCATTTTTACTATCCTCTGAAGGTACAAGTGATTTAACCATTAATCTAGCAAGATGTGATGACATAATTGAAGATTTAAAAGATGACATTGATGATGCGGAAGATGACGTAAGTGATGCAGAAGACGATGTAAGTGATGCAGAAGATGATTTAAATGATGAAGAAGATGCATTAGATGACTTACAAGACCAACTAGATGCATTAGAAGATAATCTAACTTCAATCAAAAGTGCAAACTCATCTGACTCAAGAATATCTGGATTAGAAAACCAAATTGAAGATTTGGAAGATGATATTGATGACCAAGATGATGAAATTAGCGATGCAGAAGATGAAGTA
This sequence comes from uncultured Methanosarcinales archaeon, assembly GCA_964427985.1. Lineage (GTDB taxonomy): Archaea > Nanobdellota > Nanobdellia > Woesearchaeales > JABIAG01 > JABIAG01. The sequence goes on along the minus strand of CAYRWJ010000015.1, from coordinate 18,288 downwards.
GATGAAGCAGAAAGCGATTTAAGAGACGAAGAAAGAAAAGAATCTGAACTTAAACGAAGACTAAGAGAAGTTCGAGACGTCTGCGCAAAAAGCTAAAAAAACTTTATAAAACATAATTGAGTTGTATTCAATTATGAACATAAAGATTTTCACAAAATCTTTATAAATTACTTTTTATTCTTTTTTATTATATTGGCAAAGATATTAATAATAGAAAAAGATTCGGCAATACAACCAACCTTTGATGAAAATTGGTTAACTACTGGCGCACAAGTAATTCCAACTTCTAATCAGCCATTAAGAGCAATATTAGAACATGAAGGGTATGAATTAACTTCTAGTCTTTTAAGTAGAATAACTCCTGATTTAGCAATATGGGATGATGAAATAGAATGTAATTTAGGTATTATTACTTCATTAAGAATACCCACAATAATATTATCAAGTCCAGAAAGAGAACATGGTCAAGAAAAAATTTTAAGAATAAATGGGATAGTTATACAAAAACCATACAATCCCTTCACACTTGCAAGAGTATATATTCCTGCAATGCTTAACGATTATTCTTCCGCTGCTTTGCGATAAACCTTTCTAAACTATCCACCTTACGCATTAAATCAAGCTTTTCTTGATTACCCTCACTTAATATTTTAGTATACTTAGAAAGATCAAAATCTGCTTTTTTAACAGTTTGAGCAATATTAATAAATTTAGTAATTTCAGACTTCATATTAGAAGAATCTTCCACCATTAAATCAATCTTTGTTTTAAGCTCTCTAAATGACTCCAAATCCGTATTTATTGCTTTAGTACAGGATTGCATCTCTGAAGAAAATTCGGCACTAAGATCATTTACCAAACTTTTCTTAGTCTTAGAAAGAAACAATTTAGTATCTGAAAGTTCCGAACGAAACTCAGAATTAATCTGCTTAAAAGTTTCCGTTAAGAAACTTAATTGTTCAGATAATGCTTTAATATTATTACGAGAATCATCCAATTCCTGAGTTAATTCTTCATTAGACTCTTTAAGTTTAACAATTTCCATATTTTGATTTTGAACCCTGCCATTAAGAGAATCTAATAAGTTCTTCATTTCATTTATTTTTTCTTTATTAACAAACATAATAATAAATTAATTAGTATATTTTTAAATATTTAGAGCATTAAGGAATTAACTTTAAAAACATTAGTTGCTTCTTAATATAAATGCGTTATCAACCAGTCAATGAAGGAGAAGTTAAATTATTTAATAAAGGAGCATATTCTCACCATTTTCAAGATTGTCTTTTCTTAGGAATTTATTCATCAGAAACAAACAGATTTACATTTGCACACGCCCGTGCATTTACTGATGAACCAGGACAAGACATGACTTTTAATGGAGGGCCAGAACGGTTAAAAATATTATTACCTGACCCCGGAATACATTTAGGCAATGTTGTGAAAAGATCAATTGCATTAATGTCACCTTTTTGTTCAAGAGATAGCATGAATATTAAAATAATTGCAGGACATGTAATGAGTGAAACGTGTGTTTTAGAAACAATCCATGAAGGAATAGATGTTTGGAGTAGAGTAGTTGGAACATTAAGTGAACGAACAATATACTTTGAATCAAAAGGAATGGGAAGAATAGTTTATACTGATGATAAACTAAAACCTGATGAAGAATTTTAACCTTTAACAAAAATCTTATGTTTTTCAGTTCCACTCAATTCTGCAAGAATACGTTTAACCACTAATTTCTTTTTCTACGGTTTTTTTAAATTAGAGGTTAGAAAACTTTTATAAATAAGTTGATGTTACTACTTGTTATGAAAAAACAATTACATGTTGCACGAATTTTAAATTCTCGTTTGTTAGGTAATACCTTGGACAATGCGCTAGCACATCTTGATACCCAAGGATTTGTTTTGCCATACAAATTTTCACATGCAATGGTTATTAAAGGGATGGGTAAATCAAGAATAATAAGTGAAAGCGAAAGTCCTGTAGAATTTGAAAGTGAAGCAGAAGCAGAAGCATTCGCAAAATATGCAACTAAAACAGAGCCTTATTTAGCAATAGTTTCTTTACATGTTCAACCACAAATCCCAGAAGAATTTGAAGAATCTCCCCTTAAACTAAAACCAAGAGAGGTAAATTTAGTAAATCTTGGACGTTTAGCTCCATACGAATTACGTTTTACTCGAACAATGGAAAGATTACAAAGCAGAGGCATTAATACGGGTAATATAAGCAGTATAATGGGTTTTCAAGATTGGGGCGTTCACGCATCTGTTGAAAAGGTTGATGTTTGTATAGTTGAAAAAGGCGCATGGATGGGAGGGGTTACTTATTTACACGGAGAACCAAGACTAAGAGCACAATTAATTAGTTATTTAGCAAAAATAGAAGGAGATGCCTTTGTTGTAGTTGCTGATGGAAAACACAATGAAATGGAAACAATGCAATTATTATGTGAGGAATATGGTCTAACTCCCATAGTTCATAGATAGAATTAACCTTTAACAAAAATCTTATGTTTTTCAGTTCCACTCAATTCTGCAAGAATACGCTTAACCACTAATTTTTGAGGATCAGGCATTAAATGAACTCTTTTCTTAATATCTGCAAAATCTTTAAAAGGTTCTTTACGCTCTTCAATAATTTCCCACATATGCTTTTTACCTAAACCAGGAAGTAATTCTAACTGATGCATTCTAGTAGACAAAGGCAGAGCTTTATTAAAAAATTCTATAAACTTTTCCTCTTGTTGTTTAACCATATCAGAAATAACAAAATCAAGTTCTGAACGAGCAGTAGAAGTAAGTTTTTCTATTTCTAACTTACCAATAATATGATGAATTTTATCACGTTTTCCTTCCCCAATATAAACAATTTCATGAGGTTGAAGAAATATACCTTTTTTAGGAACTAATTCTAATAACATAAAATGAGTTTTACCAATAGCTTGAGCTATAGAAGACTTTAGATGTAAAGGTCTATTATCTGAAGTATAACCATTTTGTAAAAAATCTAATACAATGGCATCTTTTTCTCTATCTAAAAATTGTTCTTGTTCCATCATTCTACCAACTATTCAAAATTAATAATTTGCCCCCTAAGCTATTAAATTCTAATTATTAGATAGTGGAGAACTATATAAAGTTATGGATTTTAAAAAAATGATAAGGACTAGGTACTTTTAATTTATCTTCTTGTATGATAACGAGTATCCACTAATTTATCGTATTCCACGGCAATAATTTCTTTTAGAACACTAAGTAAACCCATTTTAGTAGCAGAAATATTAACTCCTAATTCACTAGCTCCAAATCCGCCCTCATAGGGAATATAAGTTTTTTTAAGACGTTCAACTCCTGGGAAAAAAGTAAGAGTTGCACCAATAATTTCATAAGGTATTGTGAGCCTATCTGTGTATCCCTTTGGAGAAACATTACAAACAACAGAATGGGGGTTTAAACTTGCAGAAGCATCACACTGTTCAACAGCATCACTAAGAGCAGATGTAAGTATTCTACGCCCATTTTTTTGAGTGCTTACCTTATTTAAAAAATTTTCAGGATTAAACGAATCAAAATCATCTACAGAAACAACAATCGTAACACCCTCACAAGATAACTCAACATCTTTTGATGAAACAGAATATTGCGCAGAAACTCTCTCAGGTTGATAAGTAAATTCAATTTTTTTATCCGTTAATTGAGAAAAATGATTCCAATTTTCTACAGAAACACTAAAACTAGCCTGGTTATCTTGAACTGCGTTTTCATGTTTTTTTCTTTTTTTCTTTTCCCAAGAATCATCACTTTTTAATTTACTTTGTTTAGCTTGTTTTCTATTACGTTTTTCCTGATCTTTAAGAGCCTTTCTAGCCTTATTACCTTTACCCATAATAATAAAGAATTAAAACTAATTTAAAAAGATAACTATTCTTTTTTAACAGGAACAACATCATTAATAACTGAAACAATCTTTTTTAGATTATCTGAATTAACAGTAATTGTATACCCTTGTAAAATTACTTTAAGTTCTTCAACACTTCGAGGAAGCGTATCAACAATTTTAGAAATATGAATTTCTTTAACTCTTGGAAGTTCAAGTCCAACTAATTTTTTAGTTAATTCCTTACCTAATTTAGAATCAATAGACAGAATAGAAATAAGACTTTCTTCAGTTTTATTAGCCCTAAAATTAAGTTCTTCATCTCTTTTTTTAATACGTTTAAGCTCATCTTTAACTTCAACCATGGTTAAAGCTTTTTCTGAAATTACTTCGGGATGCATATTAAACAACCTCCTCTTTCTTTTTCATAACAGGTTTAACTGTTTTTGTTGGATAATTACACTTTTTTAAATGAACAGGATGTGAAACTAAAATTTTTTCTTTATTTCCATCTTTAATTTTAATTTCATAACAAATCTTTTTCTTACCAACAATTTCTCCAGTTTTACCTAAAAATCTAGGAAAATACATACCCTTTTGAACAGCAGGTTCAACGCATAAATGCACTTTTTCACCCATTTCAAAAGATTGAAAGAATCTAGAAATACTAATTTTACCTTTATCTCTACGCTCTTTTTTTAATTTATAACGCGTTTTAGTTCTAAAAGTACCTTTGTTTCTAGCCATATAAAAAAGAAGAGCCAAACCATTTATAAATGTTATTGTTCACTTTTAACATACTAAACCAGCATACCAATTCTAATAAGAAGCCTACTGAAAAAAGAATTAACAACACTAACAGTTTTTTCACTAGTTATAGTTTCAATTTTTTGTTCATTCAAAAATTTAACAACTTCAGTAGTTCTCGTTTCATTAACAATTTGGATATTATCATTAGCTATAAACTTAAAACGCACACTATCTGGGTCAATCATTGAAAAATAAGGAAATTCTTTTGGAGAATGTATAACATGAGTTTTAAGAGTTCTAGAAGACAAAGCAGAAATTCTAACAACACCATAATTTTCTGATTCAGTATCAACCAATTTCATCGGACCATTCTCTTGATTTTCATAAACTAAAATATTATAAGAAACATCAACATCAACATCAAACTCATTTCTTAAATTAATAACTATAATTTCTAATTTACAACTTAATTCAGAACACTCAACTTTTTTAGTATCAGAAACACGTATGGGAGTGAGACTTTTTCCTGAAACAACAACTGGAAAGAAAATATTTTCAGTAACATTTTCAAGATACTCAACTTCATAATCAATTGTTTTATCTTCTGTAATTATAAGAGTTTGTTCATGAGTTTTAAAATCAATTAAGTTTATTATTGAAACATAAAGATTTGTTTTACTATCTAATTCAGAATCTACATAGATTAAATTACTGTTCGTATCAACAACAAAATTTCCTAAATTTTCATTAGGAACAAAAACACTAATAACTAAAGATAAAATAATAAATAATACTGATAACGCAAAAATTCTTAACATCCACCTAGGGAAAAAAGAATTTGGATGAGGATTGAACGCAATAACTAACAACCAAATTAAAAAAACAAAAAAGATAATTATTGAAACAATAAATAACATATTTAATAAAATGAAAACCAAGAAAAAAATAATTGTATAAGGGATTAAACTTTTCCAAGAAAGTTTTTGTTTTTTTAAAAACATTTTTTTAATATAATCTAATAAAGTTTCACCAAATGCTTTTAAAAATTTCTTCATAAATTAAAAAGTTAACATTTACGTATATAAACTTTTCTAACTTAACAAAATGAATTTTCATTTTGAATGTATATCTAACATAAAAGTTCAATCACTTTTTCAATCTCTTCAACAACTTTATTTATTTCTTCTTCAGAATTGTAAATGTATAAAGAAATCCTAGTTGAAACAGGCAAATTTCTTGCATGATAATAAGGATGAACGCAATGCTGACCAGAACGAGTAGCAATGTTAGCTTTAGAATCAAGAATAGAAGAAAAATTATGCATATCGATTCCTTTAATATAAAAATTAAAAATACCGCCCCTCAATTCCGGATTTTCAGGACCAATAATTGTTACTTTATCTTTAAATTTTTCAGTAAGAATTTTGTTTAAAGCAATTTCGTGTTTAGGATTAATATTTTTCATTAAAAACTTTGCAGCTTCACCCAATCCAACAATACCTGCATAATTTTGTAAACCTGCCTCAAAACGTTCAGGAAGGTCTTCATATTCACAAGATTCATGAGTAGTATTTTTAACAGTTTCTCCCCCAACTAAAAAAGGAGATAATTTTTCTAATTCATTTAACTTACCATATAAAACACCAATCCCTGAAGGACCCAACATTTTATGACCTGAAAAAGCTAAAAAATCAACATCCAACTTTTTTACATTAATTATCTGATGGGGAATTGATTGAGCCGCATCAAGTAAAACTTTGATATTCTTTTCGTGTGCAAGACTTATTATTTCTCTAGCAGGAATAGTAGTCCCATCAATATTAGAAGAATGATAAAATGAAATTAGTTTAATATTTTGATTATTTTCTAAAGCTGTTTTGAAGGTTTCTAAATTAAATGTACCATCATCATTTAGTTTTAAAATAATTAGTTTAATACCTTTTTCTTTAAGTTTAAACCAAGGAAGAAAATTAGAATTATGCTCTTTTTCAGTAATTAAAACAGCATCACCCTCTTTTAATTCAAAAGAATTAGCAATTAAATTAATACTCTCAGTAGTATTTTTAGTAAAAATTATTTCTTTTTCAGACTTAGCATTAATTAATTTTTGAATAAGTTTTCTAGCTCTAAGAACTTCAGTAACTAATCTAGAAGCAAGTTTATGATTAGACCTGCCCGCACAAACAGGATATTCAGTATAATACTCAGTAATCTTTTTTATTACACAATTCGGTTTAAGAGCCATACATGCACTATCTAAATAAATAACATTTAATTTTGGGAATAAATCATTCATTTTAATGCCCTCTTATAAACACGATAAGGTTTAGGTCCAACAAATAGTTCACCGTTTATAAAGATAGTTGGAGTGCCATACACACCAATCTTATTTAATTCTTCAGATTGTAATTTGTTAAGTTCTAAAGACTTAGTTGAATTAACACACTCAGCATACTCCTCAAAATTTAAACTAATCTTAGTTATTGCCTCGCTACAAGTATCAATAGTACAAGTATCAACTTGATTACTAAACATATAATCACTAAATTCTAAAAGCTTTTCAGGACCTTCTTTTTCATAAATACAATTACCATATTCAGTAAAATCTTCTAAAGCATGATTAATAGGAAGATGCGCAAAAATAACAAGGGGATTTTCTTTTTCAATTAATTCTTTTATAATTGGATAAGTATCTTTGGTATACTGACACTCATAACAACCAATAAACACAACAACATTTTCTTCTCCTTTGAGTCCAGCATTTAGAACAGGAAACAAAGAAAGATTTATATTTTCTATTGATAAATCTTTATCTACGCTTTCATCACTACAAGTAAGAGTATTTAATTGAGAAATTTGTTCATTACTTCCCGTAGGATCAAAAATACAAAAACCATCTTCATTAGGACCATTACAATTACCATAAAGATAAAAATTATAACCCGAAACACCTGTTTGAACAATACTCCAAACTAATAAAATTATGAAAATAAATTCAATGATTCTAAAATATTTGTAAGTAAATTTAGCTGCAGGTTTTGAAAACTTCATTAACTTACCAGTAATCTGAGAACGAGCACGCTGATCTAATCTAGACTGACATTTTCTAAGAACTAACCGTCTAAAAACACATCCAAATGCTTCTTTAGCCAGCTGTCTATATGATAAAGAAAACAATCCAAGAATACCAAACACCACTAATGCTATAATGCATATCATGAAATTAAAAAATAAAAAAGAGATTTATAAATGTTACTGTGATTATTTTAAATCACAAACAAAATCTTCATTCTCTTAGCTCCCTCATCTTTTCAGTTCCTTCAATAGCATGTGTTAAGTCATCAAGAATAAACTGACCACAATAACTTGCGGGACCAGTCATAGTAATTCTATCTCTTTTATCAATCCCAACTCTTAAACTACCAATTGGAAAATTAACTTGAACATCCGGGTCTAACAAACCAGCTTTGTAACCAGCAAAAGCAACAGCACAAGCACCAGTACCACACGCTAAAGTATACCCTGCACCTCGTTTCCAAACTTCAATATCCACTACCCCTCTTTGTTTTATAGAAACAAATTCAACATTAGTTTTATTAGGAAACTCAGGATGTTTTTCAACTTGTTTACCCCAAACCTTAGCACTAGATTTTAAAGAAAAACCCTCATATTCTCCATCGGGAAATACAACAAAATGAGGATTTTCAACATTAACTTTATGTCCCAGTATGTAACAATGGCCTAAATCCAATTCATGTTCACCAACATAATCTCCTTCACCCATTTCAACAGAAATTAAATTATTCTCTTCTCTACGAGCCACTTTTCTACCCGCAAGATTAGTATAAATCCATACTTCTTTTCTATCTTTGCTTTTTAATAACTTTTGAAAAGCTAATTTAGCAAGACATCTGGCACCATTACCACACATCTCAACCTCTTCACCATCAGGACCATTATAAACTGCCATATTAACATCCATCCTATGACCATTAAGAAAATGACTCCAAAGAATCATCTGGTCAGCACCAACACCATAAACAGGACTACAAACTGCTCTAGCAACACGGTCATAACCAATTTCTTTAAGCAAACCTGATTATTGAACTAAAGCTTGAGTATTGCCCAAACCCTCCATTTTATCTACTAATAATTCATTTCCCATTTTATTTCATCTCTGCAATTATTTCAAGTGCACCCTTAGCAGCAGAATCATCAGTAGCAAAAGCACTACATCTAAAATACCCTTCACCACTAGGACCAAACGCACTACCCGGAACAACAATAACTCCCTCATCTAAAAGAGTATTAAAATAATCCATAGAAGATTCACCATTAGGAGTTTTAACCCAAACATAAGGTGCATTAACTCCACCATGAGTTTCAAAACCTAACTCCATTAAACCCTCTCTTAATATTGTGGCATTACGCATATATTTAGCATTAATTAATGCACATTCAGCTCTACCTTGTTGAGTTAAAGCAGCAATACCTCCTGCTTGAGAAACATTACTTGCTCCATTAAAAAAAGTGGCCTGTCTTCTACTCCACATTTTATTTAATTCTTCCTCACCAGAATCTTCACAAACTAATTCCTTAGGAACAACAGAATAACCAAGTCTCACACCTGTAAAACCAGCAGACTTAGAAAAACTATTAATTTCAATAGCACATTCTTTAGCACCAGGAATCTCATAAATACTATGAGGAACTCCCCCTTCAGAAATAAAACAGCCATAAGCAGAGTCAAAAATAATAATATTTTTTCTTTCTCTTGCCCAATCAACAGCAGTAGTTAATTGTTCTCTTGAAGCAACAGCCCCAGTAGGATTATTAGGAGAACACAAATATAACAACTCTGCATCAACATCAGATAAGTCAGGGAAAAAACCATTTTCAGCCGTACAAGGCAGATAAAGCATGCCCTCATATTGAAGTTTATCCTCATCAAACTCTCCAGATCTGCCTGCCACAACATTAGAAGCTTCATAAGCAGGATAAGCAGGGTCTTGTAAAGCAACCCTATTAACAGGAGTTAAAGAATGTACTTCAGTACATTCATCAGCAAATTGTGTAGATGGAATGCTTTTAGCAGAAAATAACATTTGAATATTACCAACATCACACTTAGCACCATCACTAACAAAAATTTCATCAAAATCTAAATCAACACCAAATCTTTTATAATCTTCAGCAATCATTCTACGTAAAACAGGGTTTCCTTGTTCAATTCCATAACCAGTATATTGATGGTAACCTGCTTCAACTATTAAGTTAGAAAGTTCACCCATAAACAGAGGAAGCCTCCCTTCACTTAATTTAGTTAAACCACCATTTGCCATACCCATTGCTCTTGAAATTACAGACGCTAAAGGAAGTTTAGTATTACCAACACCTAAATCACAAACTTCAACATCGGGATGCGCTGCCATAAATGCTTTTTTTTGTTTTGTAACTTCACCAAATACCCAATTACCTTGTAATACTCTAAAATTTTTATTTATTTTTGCTCCCATTTTATTCAACCTCCCCAATAAGTAGATTTCTATTATAAACACCAGGTGGTTGTTTTTGTAACCAAACAGCTTCATCTAAAGCCCCTTTAGCATAATCTCCTCTTCCATGCGAAACTTCCCTATGTCTATAAGATGAAATGCCCTTATCAAAACAAACAAGATGAATTCCTGCCACATCACCAAAACGAACAGCCACAATTGGAAGTTTTCCATTCACTCTAGCTTCATTAACTTGTTCAAAAACATCTGCTGTAAACTGAGTATCTCCCCATAAGTCATCAACAGTTCCAGCCAACTTAAGAAAACTTTCTTCAAATTCAACAGGTTTAATAGCTTTTTTAATATCAAAAAATAAACCCACTAAAGGTTTCCCTTCTTGTTCATAACCTGTACGAATTAAATTACCCAAAGTCTGAGCAGTACGTGAAACCTCTTCTTCTTTTTCTCCATGAACTTCAACAATAAATGGAGCATAACCTTTTCTTGCCATGTCAGGAGATACATCTCTTATTTTTCTAAAAAGCGCATTAACTGCAGGAGAAAAGTTAGAAGCATAAACTAACCCTTTTTCACAAGATTGAGCAAAGTCATCTAAAGTGTCCAGTTTAGTGTGATTAAAAGTTCCATCGGGATTTTCACAAAATTCAGTAGATGCCATAACAACATCACAACCTTTACGCATACATTCACGAGCAACATCATAACCAGTTCCGGGAGTAGTAAAACAAACAGCAACATCCGCGTTACCAAGTCTATTACCTCCCTCATTCCAAGTAGAACATCCCTCAACTCGGGGATCGATAATATCAACAATTTCATGACCTCTTTTAAGAGCAGTTTCTTCAACCACTTTACCCATCTTACCATATCCGGCTATAGCTATTTTCATTTTAATCCTCCATCGGTATAAATATTAAAAATTCTTAAGAAACCAGTAATGTTACTGTCTTGCATATACGCAGTTAATAAGGTGTTATTTAAAAAGATTTACCCTCTAAAGAACTATTTTAATTTTTTTAAAACTTTTTTATCTTTTCTTTTTCTTAAATCCAACCCTTTAATAGAAATATCAATATGAGATAAAAATTTAATTCTCTTCATTAAAAAGTTTTCTAACTCTTTAATCTTTTTAGCAGCATCCTCGACCTTCATTTTTGGGGGAAGAACTATTTTCAAATCAGCAGAAAACTTACCCCCCCTTCGTTGAGTTTTAAGGTCAGCAATCTCTAACTTTCTTCGTTTTAATAAATTTCTAATTAACTTTTCTTTTTCTTCACCCGCAGAAGCATCAATTAAATTATGAAATGCATCTCTACCAAGAAAAAAAGCTTGAAACAAAACCCAAACTCCCACAATTAATGCAATAAGAGGGTCTAAATAAATCCAAAAACTTGAAAACAATACTCCAATAAAAACTGCAATAGATGTTAAAACATCAATACGTGAGTGAGCACCATCAGCAAGTAAAGCTAAACTATTCTCTTTCTTACCCACCTTAATTTTCATCCTAGCACTAAACTCATTCATAATAGCAGAAAAAGCCATAATGCCCAAAACAATATAACCACGTTCGATAATAGTTGGATTAGCAAAACCAAGAATTGCCTTGTAAATAATATACAAAGCAGAACCCAAAATAATAAACACAACTATTAAACTAGTAAGAACCTCTATTTTTTGATGACCATATGGATGAGTTTTATCTTTAGGCTTTTTTGACAAACGAATACCTGCATAATTAATTGAAGAAGCAAAAATATCACTGCCTGAATTAACAGCATCAGCAAGAACAGCATAAGAATGAGAAAAAATACCAATAGTTAATTTTAAAACAAATAATAAAATATTAACAAAAATACCAGTTAATGCAACACGTTCTGTTTTCATAGAATAATAATTAGAATAATAGTATATAATAGTTTTTATTTAATAGCAAACGTAGAAGGAGCAAACCTACCAACTTTAGGACCATCATGAACATCCAAATTAGCAGCACGCATAGCATCTCTAACTCTTCTAGCACAAGAATAAGTGGCAATAATAGCTCCCGGTTTCATTTTTTTTGAGATATCTTTAATGAATCTTTCAGTCCACATTTCTGGACAAGTTCTCGGAGTAAAAGGGTCAAGAAAAACAACATCATATTCATCTTTTAATTTGTTAACTGATTCTCGTGCATCATCAAGAATTAATTTAAGTTTAATATTACTATTCTCTTTATGTGGTTGACCTAAACAAGCTTTAGCAGATTCTTGAAGGATTTTGTAATCAGATTTTAATTCAGTTTTAAATTTCATCTTAATAATTTGTTCAATAACTTCCTTATCATTTTCTAAACCAACAATTTCTAATTTAACATCAGGATTAATCTCTTTTGCTTTATGAATTGCCATCAAAGTATTATAACCAATTCCAAAACAAACATCCAAAATTTTTATTTTTCCAGATTTAGCAAGTTCAGGAATTTTAGTAGGAATTACAAACTTTTTCTCTGCTTCTTCTATTGCTCCAGTAACAGAATTATAAACATCTTGAAAATATTCGTTATAAAACGTAATTGAACCATCATCAGTTTTAACCGGTTTCATTACATTATGAACTCGGGTAATCTTTATAAATTATTGTAAATTCTTAAAACAAAATGAGTAAAATAAGAAGTCATAAACAAGCAAGAGAAGCAGAAGACCAAAGACAAGCAGAAAGCAACCAAGAAAAAATTCATGGAGTTTCTAGACAATATCATCCAGGATCTCACGCCCCGTTTAGCGGAAATAATTGCAATCCAGATAAGGTGAAAGAAGTTCTTGCTGCAAAAGCAGAAAGAGATGCAAAAACAGCAAAAATAGTTGAAACAGGCAAACCAATGGGCCTTAATACAGTATTAGTTTTTAGTGAAACAACTTATTTTTCAGGAACGGAAGTGCCTGATGGTTATTTTGGTGGAACCCGAATGGTTGGAGGGGGAATGCAATATCACATCTCAATAATACATGACCAAAGACTACGTCCAGAAGTTTGTAGAAAATTAGCAAGAGCTAATCAATGGGTAACATTAGAAAATAGTTTAGGTTATAAAAACGGATTACCAAGCGGGGTAATTGGAACAAGATATTTAGTGCAGTCAACAGATTTAGCGGATATTGCTCTAGACTTAGGAATGCCAGTACTTATGATGGATGAAGCAATGCCAAGTAAACCTGCAAGAGAGATAATTCAAACTCATTTAGTAGACATTAGAACACAAATAAATACTCCAAAAGTATATGCAATCTTTTTCAAAAGAGGGGGAATGTCAGGAGATTTAGTTTATGTAGTTCATGATGAAGGCATGGCAGAGAAAGATTTTCCAGAAGAATTAAGAACGGGGGGAGTAGATCATACAGGAGAGCGTTCATTAACCAGGGGCGTACAAATAACAGAATATAAAGGACGACATGCAGAAGATGTTTGTACAAGTTTATCACACGCACTTAACATTGGGTATGAAGAAGGAACGAACACTTTTGAAATAAAAGAAAAAGCAGGAAGAATGCTTTTAGAACAATAAAAATGAAAGAGAAAAAAATAGAGAATAGAAGAACTGCCACCGTACTTGGATTTTTAGCCTGTGCTTCAATGGTAGTTTGTATAACAATACCAACTTACAGACAACATTTAACACGTAGATTAACCGGATTAGTAGGACAAACAGATCACAAACCAGGAATAAGTGAAGTAGATGAAGTATACTTTATTACCGCTGCAAATCATGAAGGACTATCCCCCTCACAAGCACTTGAACAACTATCCCAAGACTTTGAAGGATGTTCTTTTGGACAATTAAGAAGCCTGATTAAATGTTATAACGCATTTGAAGATAAAAAAGTACCTAAATGGGAAAGTCCTGTTGAACCTGCGCCCATAGGACTTAGCTATTAGAAAACAATTTAGCAACTTTTTCTTTACCAATGATTAAAACAAAACTAGCCAATCTTGGACCTTTATCTTTGTTAATAAGAACATTATACGCTGCTTTAAAAAATTCACCAACATTTAAATTAAGTTCTTTAGTAATATTATAAAACCCTTCATGCAATTCAACCTCATCAGCAATATCAGTTTGTAACAATTCTGCAGATTTATGAAGTGCCTGTTTTTGTAAATCTGTTAAAGAAACATTTTCAGAAACAGAATCTTGTACTGAAAATTTAAAATCTTCAGGAGCATAATTTTCTAACCAATTCAAAGCGCACTTAAGTCTAACTGCAAATCCTTTTTTATCATCTTCTGTTTTAATATCCTCTTTAAAATATTCTGTAGTTTTAACTAAGTCTTTTCCATAAACTTGCAAAATACTTGTTAAGTGTCTTAAAGAAGGTTGAAAAGGTAATTCTTTTGGCGGTTGAGCAACACAAGAAAGTTCATAAATTCTTTTTTGTTTAGAATACGCTTTTTCACCAACTTCTTCAGCTTTAAAATAAATTCTTTCACACTTATCAAACTCTTCATAAATGTTAAGAACATCTAAATCAAAAGAAATAGCAAATTCGGCTTCAGGACGAGTAGATGCAAAAATCCATCTAATAATTTCAGGTTGATAAATTTGTAAAACATCATTTAAATTAGTAACATTACCTTTTGAACTAGAAAACTGTTTTCCTCCTTTGATTCCAATCCATTCATATCTAATAGAAGTTGGTCTTAAACAATCATAAACTTGTTTGATTATTTCACTACCTGTTGTAAAACTTCCTCCTGCAGCAAAATGATCTTTTCCACCTGATTCAAAATCAACTTTTTCATAATGCCAACGTGCAGGCCAATCAATTCGCCACAATAATTTAATAATTCCTTTTTTTCTTATATCAAAAACATCTTTATTACCACATTTACAATTATAAGAAACATTATAATCTCCTTCATAAACAACATCTTTTGTTTCTTTTTTACATTTTTCACAATAAATCATAACCGGCATCCAATTATTTTCTAAAGGTTCTTTTCTATATTTATCAAGAATAGCTTTAATCTCATCTCTTTTTTCTAATGCTTTTTTAATTTCTTCAGCATAAGCGCATTTTTTATTCATATCAGATTGTCTAATAAACTCTGCAGAAATGCCCACCAAAGGAATTGCTTCCTCAATTTCTTGTTCATTATGAGTTGCATAAGAATCATGATTACAATCAAAAGTATCAGGAACGTCAATTAAAGGCAAACCCAAACAAGTTTCTAAAACATCTTTTTTAGGCATGTTTTTTGGAACCTTACGAAAAACGTCATAATCATCCCAAGAATAAATAAAACGAACATTTTTCCCTAAAGACTTTAACGCCCTATTAATCAAATCAACAGTAATAATTTCACGAAAATTACCAATATGAACCGTGCCAGAAGGAGTTATGCCTGCAGCTAAAGTAAACTTTTCTTTATCGCCTTTTTCAAAAATTATCTTTTTTGCAGCCTGATCAGCCCAATGAATAACTTCTTTTTTCATATGATGAAGAGAATGGTGCTATTATTTAAAGTTTCTTAAAAAGATATAGCATCCTTAGGACAAACAGCAATACAAGCTCCGCAATCAATACAAGTATTTGCATCAACTACTGCTGTTTTATCACGTTTAATGGCATCAACAGGACAAACATCAACACAACAATTATTAGAACAACAGCCACATTCACATTTGCCATCTTTCCAACCACATTTAGCACTATCAATTTTAATTGTCATAATATCTCTTTTCTTTATGGATTTAAAAAGGTTTGTTTTAATGCGCTAACATACTCTCTGGATTATATTCTATAAAAACAGAAATGAAACATTTCTGAATTACAGAACATGAACCAGCGCGATTCATATTCTATAAAACCAAAAGATTTAAATATCCCCATATAATCTATAATTACATATAAAATCAGCATTATTGGAGGGATAAAATGGGTTTTTTTTCACAAGTAAAAGATAAAATGAAAAGAGGAGAAGTTTTAGAGGACGATTTCATAGAATCAGGCGGAGAAGGAGAATATGTAGAATTAGGAAGTGATGAAGGATTAGAAACAACTTCTAAAATCATAGTAAAACCATTTACATTAATAGATTTTGAAGATATAAAAAATGTAGTAGATGCTTTAAGAGATGGAAACACAATAGCCTTAATCAACATCAAACCATTAAAAGAAAAGGATATAAACGAATTGAAAAGAGCAATATCAAAATTAAGAAAAACTTGTGATGCATTAGAAGGAGAAATAGCTGGATTTACAGAAGACCTAGTTATTGCAACATCTGCTATAGCAAAAATACAAAAAACAAAACAAGTAGAGGACTTAAAAACAGAATAATTCTGAAAAAATGTTTGAAGATCGGACAGTAGTAGGACTAATAGAAGAGGTGACTATTCTAAACGGGGGAAAAAAAACATTAAAAGCTAGAATTGATACTGGTGCAACAAAAAGTTCAATTGATGAAACATTTCTAAAGGAAATAAAAGATGTAGAAGAAAAAGGAATAAGAATAGTAAAATCCTCACATGGAATATCAAAAAGAAGAATGGTTCATTTAAAAATAATTCTTGGCGGACAAGAAGTAGAAGGAGGATTTTCCGTTTTTGACAGAGCACATATGACTTATCCTGTTTTAATTGGACAAAACATATTAAAACAAAACTTTATAATAGATCCAAAAAAAGAGGTAGAAGAATGAAGATAGCAATGTTTAGCATGGGAAGTGAATCATCAAGAAGAATACTTGAAGCATTAAAAGACCACTTTGATGAAGTAAAACATTTGGATATAAGAAAAGTCGAAATGAAAATAGGACAAGGAAAACCAGAATTGTTTTATGAAGAAAAAGAATTAAAAGAAACCTTTGATTGTGTCTACTTAAAAAGTTCATTTAGATATGCAGTAATATTAAAAGCATTAGCTTCATACTATGATGGAAATAGTTACATGCCAATAGCACCCGAAGCATTTATTATAGTTCACGATAAAGTTTACACACACATAAGCTTAGAAAAAGCAGGGGTAAAAACTCCTGAAACTTATATAACTCCCACAGTAAAAGAAGCCAAAAATTCATTAGATAAATTAAACTTTCCAATTATACTAAAAATTCCAGGCGGAACACATGGAAAAGGAGTAATGTTCGCAGAATCTCCCGCCGCAGCAGCAGGAATATTAGATACTTTATCAGAATTAAGACAAGCAGTAATGTTACAAGCATATATTGAAACCGGTGGAACAGACATAAGAGCGATAGTTGTGGGAGATAAAGTAGTAGCTTCAATGTCTAGAAAAGCTGCAAAGAATGAAAAAAGAGCCAATGTACACGCAGGTGGGACAGTGGCAGCAATAGAATTAGATAGTAACACAAAAAAAATGGCAGTGAAAGCTGCAAAAGCATTAAAATCAGAAATATGTGCAGTAGATATTCTTGAAGGTGTTAAAGGACCGCTAGTATTAGAAGCTAATATTTCACCAGGATTACAAGGAATAATGGAAGCAACAAAAAGAGACATCCCAACAGACATAGCAAAATTTTTAGCAAAAGAAACAAAAGAATTCTTAAAAGAAAAGAAAACAGAAGAACATGCAGAAAAACTAATTGAGGAAACAAATCAAGAACAACAAATCATAACTAAACTTGACTTTAGAGGTGATAGAATATTATTACCCGAAGTAGTATCAAAAATGGCTTCACTAAAAGAAGACCAAGAAGTAATTCTAAAAATACAAAAAGGCAAAGTTGAATTAGAAAAATGCTAATGGCTCATATGATACTTATGAGCACTTGAAAAAAGCAAATCTCTCAAACTTTGAACCGAGCTTGTACCACGAATCATGGGCAATAAGTCTTTTCTCAATTTTAATTCTTCTGCAGGTAAAGAAAACCCTTTATGTTGTGCATATGCTAATGCCAGCCCTTCTTGATGATCCCCTCTTCTTGCAATTAAAAGTTCAAAAAGCAATTTATCGGGCGTAGTTTCATCTTGAGCTATAGGATGATACCCTTGAACAAATATACGACGATGGTGGGGTCTATTTGATCTCCAACCACTAGCTTCAATAACACAGTTATTTCTTTGTTTATCATTGGGAAATAAGTTACCATATAATGAACATAAAGAACCAGCATAATCGGGAATAACAAA
>CAYRWJ010000014.1:0-23241 GCA_964427985.1 uncultured Methanosarcinales archaeon | reverse complement strand
ACTTGCATGCTCTCCTAAAAAGATTAAATGAGAACGTCTCTTTGCAGTTGCAAGAAATAACGCAAGAAAAAAAGGAACTAAAATAAGCCAGGGAGAAATTCTTACGATTTTATTTGGAAAAATAATGAATGCTCCAGCTAATGCACGCAATACAAAGTTAATTGAGATTAAAATTATATCTAGAAACAAAATTTGTTTAAAAAATAACGAATAAACGTTTGTTAGAATGAAAAGAGCTAAAATAAAAAGGAAAAAATAAAAAGATAACATAAAAGAAAGTAAGAAAGATGTAACTAGGAGTGCGATTCCAATAACTAATGCAAATTCTGTCCAAATTTTTCCTGAAGCAATAGGCCTAAAACGTTTTTCAGGATGATGCATATCTTTTTTTTTATCTATTAAATCATTAAAAATATAATTAGCAGAAGATATTGCACATAAAGCAATAAATCCAAGAAAAACTCTTAAAAAAGGATTTGGTGAGAACAATTGTGAAACAAAAAGTAAAGGAAGAAAAACCAATAAGTTCTTGTAATAATTAGATACTCTTAATAATTTGAATAAGTCAGTAAAAGACATAAGACAGTTAACATAACATAGTTTAAAAAGCTACCTCAAACACATAGGAAGATCGCCATTTTCTTTATGATATGAAACACATTCACAACACTTGCCATGTTTATCACAAGAAGAATCAGGACAAGTACAATTAATGTTTTCATTATGTTCACAAGCCATATGATACTAAAAAACAGACTTAATTAAAAAGTTTTTCTAAACCTTTAAATAAGTTAGTTTATATCTTCAAACCATGGTTAAACGAATCGCAGTAATTGAAAAAGAAAAATGCAATCCCTCGGGTTGTGGAGACTTCCTTTGCATGAGAGTTTGCCCTATAAATCGAACAGGAGAAGAATGTATAGTGAAAGGAGAAGATAAAAAACCAGTAATTTATGAAAATATGTGCACGGGATGCGGAATTTGTCCCAATAGATGCCCATACAATGCAATATCAATCATAAATTTGCCATCAGAACTAGAAAAAGAACCAATTCACAGATATGGGAAAAATGGATTTCATTTATTTAATTTACCAATACCAATATTTGGAAAAGTAGTAGGATTATTAGGGAAAAACGGAATAGGAAAAACAACAGCACTAAAAATATTATCAGGCATGTTAAAACCAAACTTTGGAAAAGAGGAAGCAGGTTGGGATGAATTAATTGAATATTTTAAAGGAACTGAAGCCCACTTATATTTTGAAAAAGTTAAGAAAGGAGAAATTACCATAAGTTACAAACCACAACAAGTAGAATTAATTCCAAAAACAACAAAAGGAACAGTCTATGAAGTGTTAAGTAAAATTGATGAAAAAAAAGAAGTTGAAAAAATTATTGAAGAATTAGATTTAATTAATGTAAAAGATAGAGAGCTTAGTAAATTATCAGGAGGAGAATTACAAAGAGTAGCAATCGGGGCAACAGTATTAAAAAAAGCAAATTTATACGTATTTGATGAACCAACATCTTTTTTAGATATTAAACAAAGAATCAAAGTTTCTAAATTCATTCGTTCATTAGCAGATTCTGATACTGCCGTGTTGGTTGTTGAACACGACTTAATAATACTTGATTTCATGACAGATTTAATTCACATAATGTATGGAAAAGAAAGAGTTTATGGAGTGGTTAGTCATCCATTAACAACTAAAACAGGCATTAATGTATACTTATCTGGTTACCTAAAAGAAGGAAATGTTCGTTTTAGAGATTCAAAACTAAAATTTGAAAAAAGATTAGCATTTCATGAAGGAGAAAAAGAGGCATTAACATCTTGGACAGGAATAACAAAAAAATTAGGGACCTTTAACTTAAAAGCAACAGCCGGAGAAATACATCGCAAAGATGTTATTGGAGTACTCGGAGAAAACGGAATAGGAAAAACAAGTTTTGTTAAAATATTAGCAGAAGAAGATAAAGCAGATTCAGGTAAAGTAGATGTAAAAGTAAAAGTAAGTTATAAACCACAATATCTTGATTCATCTTCAAAAGAATTAGTTGCAAATGTATTAAAAGACGCAATGAAATACAAAAATCAAATCATAACTCCTTTAAACGTAGCAGACTTATTAATGCGTGAAGTAAATCAATTATCTGGAGGAGAATTGCAAAGAGTTGCAATAGCATTATGTTTATCTCGAAATGCAGACTTGTACTTACTTGATGAACCCTCAGCTTATTTAGATGTTGAACAAAGATTGCTTATTAGCAAAGTAATTAAAGATTTCATGGAAATAAAAGGAAAAACAGCAATAGTTGTAGACCACGACTTATTATTTATTGATTATTTAAGCGATAGAGTTATGGTATTTGAAGGAGAACCTGCACTACATGGAGAAGTATACGGGCCATTTGAAATGCAAGAAGGAATGAACAAATTTTTAAAAGAATTAAAAATGAGTTTTAGAAGAGATCACGAATCAAATAGACCCAGAGCAAATAAGTTAGGTTCACAACTAGACCAAAAACAGAAAAAAGAAGATAAATTATATTATGTTTAATCAGTTATTCTAGACTTATTAAACAACTTTAACATGATCCATACAGGTCACCAATTCATTTAACCTAACCAACGGTCTAATATCATCAGATTTAATCACACCTTGATAAGATAATGTTAAAGGAGTATTATCTCCTGCAGTATTTAAAAAAAAGCTATCAGATCCATATCCTATTGTTCCTTGACCCTCAAAATTCATAATTCCCGAATTGGGTGAAACACGACGCGTATTTACTTCTCTATACCCTTCAGGCAAAACAAAATCTGAAGGCAAAGTTAAAGAATCAAAAGTTGCACTAACATCAGTAAAAAAACATTCCCTTTCAGTAAAATGAATATTTGCATACCAATCCACATCACCATCTTTAAAATCAGAAGGAACAAAAACACGAATTGGATCACCGCTAAGTCCATAAGTTTTTACGTCAAACTTTTCAGGATTAGAACTAATAAAAGTTGGAAAACTTTCATCATGGTTCTTAAATTCAGTTCGCGCATCAGTAATGTGCGCTTTAATTCTTTGATAGTCTTGCTCCAAATTCACATGAATATCGAGAGGAACCAGTCGTCTATCTAAATGAGTTAAAAAATATTTAAGACTTCTTTTTCCTGCAACAGTTTTAGAATAAGTAGTATTGGTAACATGTGGAATCCGTTTCCAACCACCCATTATTTTATCCCGCGGACCAAGTCTAGACAAATCAATCGTAAAAGTTGTTGTGCCTTCAGACTCATCATAAGTATGGGAAAAAGGAGAAACTAATTCAACACCAGAACTAAACGCATCCTTAGTTCTACGCATTTCATAATCTGCACTTTGATTACCTGAAACGAACCAATTGGCTAAACTAAACCTAAAATTTCTTGTAAACTTCATAATAAAATAAAAAGAATCAAACTAGCTTTAAAAAGATTATTCTAAAGTTCCATTAACATTAATAATTTCGTTTTATTATAATTAAACTATAATTTCATAGCCTTCATAACAGATTACATCTTTAATTTCAGCTTCAGTTATTATTTTTTCATCAAACTCCACTGAAACATCACCCGCAATATACTCAACCAGTGCTTTCTTAACACCCGGCTGTTCTTCTAACTCATTCATAAGTGCAAGTTCACAACTTGGACAATCCATGCCAGTTATTTTAAATTCTATTTTCAATCTCGTTCCAACAACCAATTTTCTTTATGAATTAAAACAACTTCATGATTCCTAATTATTTTATGAAATCTTTCTCTTAAATCATCTATTATATCATTTAATTCTTGAAAATTATTTACAATCAATTCCAGTTCTGCATCCCAGGGTGCAATCATTTTAATATAATAAATGGATTGAGGGAGGTTTTTAACATATTCAAAAATTATTTTTTCTTCTTCTTTATTAATTGAACGATAATAAAGAATTATTTTAAAAAATTCCAATCCCAATTTATTAATATTAACACTAATTCTATAACCAATAATGATTCCTTTTTCTTCTAACTTCTTAATTCTATGTATTACTGTTTTAACAGAACAACCGATCTTTTTAGCTAAAACTACACTTTTAATACGAGCATTATTTGCTAAAACTTTTAAAATTTTAACATCTAATTCATCAATAACATTATTAACAATTTCGCCTGCAAATGTTTTATCATCATAAACTCCTGGTTTAAAATATTTTTTAAAATACATTTTTGCTTCTAACATAATCCCAATTTCTTTTCTAATAATCAAATCTTTAAATTCTGAGAATAATTCATTTTTGATGCTATCAAATTCTAAAGCTGATTTTGCAGAAACTGCAATAATGTAATCCCAAACGCCACTACAAACACCATACCAAGGAATGCTATTATGTTTTTCAACAAAATCCAATAATTTTCTTTTAGATTCAGGAATGTTTTCTAATTGTAAAAATATTTTGTAATACGTTAACCCCAACTTAGCATGATTAATGGAAGTAACGAATTTTTCAATAACTCCTTTTTTTAATAATTGTTCAATACGATACCTAGTTGCCTCTCTTGACCGGCCTATCTTTTTTGCTAATTGAGTATCAGAAGTCCTACAATTTTTATCAAGCTCAAACAAAAGTTTCTTATCTATATTATCTAGTTTTAACTTTTTAACCATAAATTAACCAAAAGCTACCTATCGTATAAAAATGTTACTCTTTTTGCCTAAAAACCAAAAGAAAGATTAATATAAACTGTCACATTACTGTAACTACTAAAGAGGTGTAAAATGAAAAAATTAAGTTTATTAATATTAATCGTACTAGGAATATTTCTAGTAGGATGCCAAAAAGAAACAATAAAAATAGGTTATATTGGTCCCTTGACCGGAGATGTAGCCGCAGTAGGACAAGGACACCAAAAAGTATTACAGTTAGCAATAGAAGAACTAAATTCTCAAGGAGAAAATGTTGAAATTATTTTTGAAGATGGAAATTGTGATGGGAAAAGAGCAGTAACTGCCATACATAAACTAATTAATATTGATGGAGTCAAATACATAATAGGTGGGCAATGTTCATCAGAAACATTAAGCACAGCACCAATAGCAGAAACAAACAAAGTATTAATGATTTCACCACTATCTTCAAATCCAGCAATAACCAATTCAGGAGATTACATTTTTAGAGTTTATCCTTCAGACAATTATCAAGGAAAGTTTACTGCAAATTACATCAAAAACGAATTAGGATTAAATGATGTTGCAGTTCTGTCTTGTTTAGATGATTGGTGTAAAGGTCTCAAAGAAGTATTTACATCTGAATTTGAAACTTTAGGAGGGACCGTGGTTGAATCACAAGAATTTGAAAGAGGAACCAGTGATTTAAAAACACAACTTACCAAAATAAAAAAGGCCAATCCAGAAATTATTTTTATGGCGGCATACACTGAATCAACAATAACAGCATTTAAACAATCAAAAGAGTTAGGCATAAACACACCTTTTTTTGGTGGAGACTCTTGGGCAGAAACAACAATTTGGGAAAGAACCGAAGGGTTTAATGAAGGTAAAAGATATGTTGTACCTTACTTTACAGAAGCAAAACAATTTAACCAAAAATATCATGCAAAATATGGTGCAGATGCAAACATAGTATTAGCATCATTACAAACTTATGACAGTTTAATGATATTACTCGATGCCATTAAAGAAAACGGCGATGATTCAACCAAAGTCAAAGATTATTTATACGATCTCGACTACAATGGATTGTCTGGCAAAATATCCTTTGATAATAATGGAGATTTAGTTTTGGCAAAATATTCTGTAATGCAAATGCAAAATGGTAAATTAACAACAATTAATTAATTTTTTATTTTTTTAATTAATTCTTCTAACAAAAGTCAAGAAAGCAGTATGGCCAATAGCCTCAGAAATAGGACGAACAGCTCTGCCTTTAACTTTCCACTTTCTTTCTATTAATTCAATTGTTTTAATAATTTGCAAATTAACTTGTTTGTTTACTTCTTCAGTAAATTTCATTACTTGAGGAATTGTAGGAGTATAAGCAACAATAACCCCACCAACTTTAACAGCTTTTAATGAAGTTTTAACAGCAGTATTTGGTTCAGGAATATCCAAAATAACTGCATCAACATCCTTTTCAACTATCTTCTTAGAAAGATCTTGAAGTTTAAAAGAAATATTTTTTAATTTAAGTTTACTTGCATTAAGTTCAGCCAAATTAATATTTTCTTTTTCAATATCATATGAATAAACTTGTTTGATGAATGACGCTAACCTACAGGCTAATGCCCCACTACCCGAACCTCCTTCAACAACAGTTGAAGACTTTGTTAAACCAGTTTCAGTTAAGATAACTCCAACATCTTTAGGAGTTATAATTTGTGCCCCTCGTTTTAATTGTTTAAAATCATCATAAAAAGTTGAATTAAAACAAAAAAAATCTTTTCCTTTGTTAGTTTTTACCTTTCCAGTTTTTAGTGTTTTTATAAAACCTTCATTACAACTAAAACTAGAATCTTTAACATAATAGTTACTTGGTTTACGAATAGTTCTTTCTTTACCATCAATAATTTGTTTTTTGCCTTTTGAAACTAAAACTTTGGCCATAAATAATAAAAATTAAAAAAGGTTTAAAAAGGTTATGAAACAATCACAACAAAATCAAATTTACCATACTCGTCCCAACCCGCCCTATCTCTTTGAACTGACTCAGCAGTATAAGCACGAACAGTGAAAGTATAACTCCCCTTTTGTACATCTTCTTCAGGAACAGCAATATTCAAAAGTAATACTTCGACATCTCCAGCACCCACTTCAACATCATAAATTATGTCATTAGCAACCCATTTCTGGATTTCTGCAACGTCAACAACTAACTCATTAGACATACCACTCATTGCATTCTTAAAAGTAGTATGAATTTGTAATCCTCGAGGTTTGTTTAAATGATTACCAAAACCAACTGCAAACTGATAAGAATTTCCCTTATTTACTTTTTTATTAGATGGGAACACTCTTGTCTTTTCTGAAAGACTCATAATATCATTAAGCTTCTCAATATTTTCCCTTCCTTCCACATCATCTCCAATAGACGCTAAATCACCATTATCCGCAGGAAGTACCATTCCATCAACAGTTTCAGGAAAGCCAGGAATTGAATCAATCGCTTCATCATCTGAAACTTGTTGTTTTGAACAACCAACTAAAAGTAATACCATTATTATTGTTAAAATAATCATAAATTTCATTTTTTATCACCAACAAATTCTTTGAGTTCATAGTTTAAAAATATTTCTAAAAATAAGAAATAAGCACCCGATGAGACTCGAACTCATGATTAGTGGGTTGCAGCCACTCGCCTTAGCCGCTTGGCCACGGGTGCAATTATTTTAATTAAATCCGATATATTTATAAAAGTTTTGTCCCCACTTTATAAACAAGGGGCCGTAGCCTAGCCTGGATAAGGCGACAGAAGATTTTATCTTCCGCTAGAGCCTTCTAAGCTGTAGACCGCGAGTTCAAATCTCGTCGGCCCCGTTTTTTATTCTCTTAAACTTTTAGCTTTAGCGACCATACAATAGAAAAAGGTTACGTTAGTATTTTTGCACTAAGCTCTTTTTTAGAATTCTAGTTTACTTATAAGTCGGGCGTTAGAACTTTCACAATAGTTTTTTAGAACTAAGGCAACCACTTTTTTTCGTTCTTAAGCTTTTCAGGAAGGTAAGTATCAATAACATAATTTAAGTGATGTGCAGCAAATGCTTGCTGTTCTGCCCTAACTTTCATAGTAACCATTTGTTTAAGAGCTTTCTGCCAATCTTTATGTGCCTTAACAAAAGGATCGTTTTTAATTCCATCCTTAACCCTCTTAATATCAACATCTTTTAATGGATGTGTTGGAAGTTTATAATCAACAATATCTTGAGGAGTAACACCAATAAATTTAGCTTTAGGAACACAAAAATATTTGTTAATGTGAGCAGCGTTACCTGAACCAACTTTTAATGTTCTATAAATGTTTAAAAATCCATATGGGTCCCCATCGGTAAATACATAAACTGGCAAATTTAAATTATCACTTAATCGTCTAATAAACCGCCTACAAGCTCTTGTTGGAACTCCACCCATTGAAATAAGAATGCAGTTAGATTTTTTCCAATAATTATGTTTTACCAATCTTTGAAACATACCCGCAGTTTCAATAGCTAAAATAAATTTTGCATTAGTTTCAAACTTTAAATGTTCAACAGAAGAAGGAATAGAATAAGCACCAGTACCCATCTTAGTACAATCAATTCTAATTTCTTCACCAGAGTCAGGATCTTTATCAACAACAATTAATTTACCCGCAATATCTCCTCCCTTTTCTTCAGGAATAAAACCAATTTGTTCACGATTAACTTCTAACATTGCTTCAACATCATCCATTACACTATCAGATTCTGGCTGTTCATTAAAACGAGCATCACCCCAATTTTTAGAAACATAATACGCTTCCCTTTTAGTAGCAATATCATTTTTTTTAATTAATTCCTTAGAAAGATTCATCATCCTAAGAGTTTGAGCAAAAGTTTTAATTGTAGAAGCAGTAAGCGTTCTTAATTTCATCTTACCCATTAATTCAAAAAAGCCATCTTTAGAATCATATTTAACATTTGATAAAGCACGGATAGGTGATGATAGTTCTGGTTGTTTCTTTTTTAAAATAGAGTTGTAAATATTAACTCCGATTTCTTTTATTTTATCATTTACGTTCATCTTCTTTAACTTCTCCTTCTGTTTCTTCTTTTTCTTCTTTACCAATTTTAGCTAAATCAGCATCATAATCGGGATTGTCAACAACACCAACTTTTTCAACTTCTCCTCGATTTTCTTTTAAAATTTCTTTTAATAACGTTTGAATATTTTTAGAATCTTCAGGTTTAAGTTCTAATAAGTCTTTTAATGCTTCACCAACGTGAGGAATGTATTTTTCAATATAACTTCTTTTCTTAAGCTCAGCACCCACCCTCTTTTTTTTATTAACATAACTGCCTAACTTTCTACCACACTCTTGAATTGCAAGTCTGATTTCTTTCATAATCTCAGAATAATGGGCAATAGCTTCTTTACTCTCAGAAGTAAACGGAACCCAAACAGAAGCAATATGCACGACCATTGTCAAAGGCCCAACAGGCAAGTTTTTACCAGATTGTTGCAAACCATAAGACCTCCAATTAGTGGCAGCCGCAGATTTAGAAACTGCCCCCGATCCTTGTTGATACAATAAAGGTACACGATTAGCATATCTTAATAATTTAATCTGTTTATCGCCAACTTGTTCACCACCATATGCCAAGCCTACCTCAATAACAAAAGGATTTCCACGATAAACTGCAGGCGGTCTAGTAATAGTAGTATAAAATTCAGCATTAATCTCTTTTCTTAACCCTTTTTCAAGATTTATATCACCAATTGGAGAAATACAGTCAGAAGGTGGAGCAATAATCTTAGTTTTTTTAATTCCTGCCATCATTGCCTCTGCCATCTCTCTTGAAATGTCTTTAGGTTTAGTATTTGGCAATAATGCTGCATGCTGACAAATTTCTTTAGCAGTACCCGCACCAACTCTTGAAAATTCTTTAGTTAAAAAAGATTGTAACGTTCTAGCATCAGTATATTTTAACATCCTAATCAAAACACCAAGTTCAACACCATACGGATGGGGTTTAATCTCTTTTGCAGGTCTAGGGACCTCATCAGTTGCTCTAGGGAAAATTATTTGTTCGGCTTTAGGATTAGTATATATGATTGTTACGTGAGGATTAACAATTGCAGTTTGTTTAAGATATTCATCGACAGACTGTCCTCCTTTTATGTAAGTACCTTCTAAATCTATCTCAATTCTAGTTCCAGAAACCTTTTTCCACTCTTTAACCTCATCTCTAACTATTTCTGGTTTGTTAGTCTCAGTATCAATATGAAGTTCGTATAAATGTGCTTTATTGTTTTCACCAATTTTAGAAACAATCTTTGCAGGTTTCCCAGTAGTTAATTGTGCATACATAACAGACGCAGAAATACCAATTCCTTGTTGTCCTCTACTTTGTGAAAGTTTATGAAATTTAGAACCATAGAGAAGTTTAGCAAAAATTTTAGGAATTTGAACTTTAACAATACCTGGTCCGTTATCTTCAATAATTATTCTATACCTATTTTCAGACAATTCAATGATTTCAACTATTATTTCTGGAAGGATTTCTGCTTCTTCACAAGCATCTAAAGAATTGTCTACTGCTTCTTTTACAGTTGTTAAAAGTGCTTTACGCGGATTATCAAACCCCAATAAATGTCTATTTTTTTCAAAAAATGCAGCTACAGAAATTTCTCTTTGTTTCAAAGCCATCTCTTCAGCTTTATTCTTTGGGGGTTTTTGTCCTTCTTCTGTTAAGGTTGTTTGAGCCACAAATTTTAGAATTCTGAAATCATTTATAAACCTTTGTTTTAATAAAAAAAAAATATTTATTTAAAAAAATATTTTAAACTTAAAAATAATTGAAAAAAAACGTTGAATCACGTGCATTAAAAACCATTTTCAAAATCGGGTTGTTTAAGTTTTCTTCTTTGATTTTCTAAGAATTTAAAAACATGAGAATGTGTTGAACCATCAATTAAAAGAGAAATTGCTTTTTTAGCAATAGACACCATTGAAATCTCACCAATAATTGTTACAGTTTTACCATAAACAGATATGTAAGTTTCAGAAAGAGTTTCGATTGTTCTCCGAGATTTACCATCTGCCCCAATAATTCGGCCTTTAAGTCTTTCCATATCGCTCTGATTTCGAGCAACTAATTTTAAATCAATAAGCTCAAAACAATAATCTTGTTTAAGTAAAAGCATTGCAATATCCGGATTAAATCCTCTTGCTATTGCTTTAATAATACTTTGAGCATCCATTAACATAAGCGCATCTTCTCCAGAAACAGTAATTAAACCTTCAGAAGAATCAACATCAATAATAGTATTGGTTGCTTTTTGTAAATTCTTTTTTACTATACCTTTAACTCCTATCAAAACAGCGGTTCTCTTTTTTGGAATTTTAATATCATAAGATGCTTGCATTTTTAAATGATATCCTCAACTGTTTTTAACTCTTTTTCTTTTAAACCTAATTTTTTAAAGAAATTGTTAACATTTTTTAAATCACGCTCAAGATATTCTCTAGCTCTTAATGAAGATTTAGTTGTTGTTTGAGAAAAGTCAATAAGAACAGGCAATTCTTTATAATTCAAAACATTAAAATGAGATAAATCTGCATGGACTAAATTAGCCTTAAGAAGCTTTTTCATTTGAGAAATTAATTTCAAATAAAACTTTTTACTATCTTTTGGAAGTTCATCTTTTAATTTAGAAGCAGGATTTCCAATAAGCTCCATAACAATCACATTATTTTTTATAGCTAAAGGTTTAGGAACCCTAACCCCGCCTTGACGGGCTTTTATCAGATTTCTAAACTCTCTTTGAACCCACATAAGAATAATATCTCTTTTCTTCCTCTTAACTCCCTTAAAACGCGAATCAAACTTAATATAATCATACATTCTGTTAAAATCACAATTTTCAAGACAATAAACTTTTATTGCAACATACCCATTATTGCCTTTTCCAACAAAAACATTTGATTCTTTACCTAAAAAAAGTGGAGAAATGGATTCTAACTCAAAAAACCCTTTAGCATCAAAAAACTGAAGTGTTTTAATCGTAAAATTATCAAAAACACCTTCTTTAACTTTAAATTTCTCTTTTGATACCCCCATCAAATAACAAATAATGCAAAGATTTATAAATGTATTTCCGTTTCTTAAAACCTAATTAAGGCCCGCCACGAGAGTACTCAATGGAGCACAAGGCAAAGCCGAAGCGATGAGCTTGGGAGTTAGTGTCGCGGGTCACAATCACGCTTAAAAAAACAAAAATTACGCTTAAAAAAACAAAAAAACGGTAAACAATTCAAGAACAAGTAAATCACATTCACTTTAATGTACCAAAAACAAAGAAGATTAGGTAATTAAACACTTGTTCTACATTGAATATTTAAAAAAGTTTACCCAACAAAGGAGATAATCTCCAAGGAGGACAAAATGGGAAAAATTAGCCAAGTGGCAGCAAAATATATAATTCATGCTTCAATAAGTATTGAAGGAGTAGTAGATAAACCAGACATAATTGGAGCAATATTCGGACAAACCGAAGGATTACTAGGTTCAGACCTAGAATTAAGAGAATTACAAAGAAATGGAAGAATAGGAAGAATAGAAGTAACATCCGAAGTACATTCAGGGAAAACTTCAGGAACAATTCAAATTCCTTCTTCACTAGATAAAGCAGAAACATGCATAATTGGAGCGGCTTTAGAAATAATTCAAAGAATTGGCCCATGTAATGCAAAAAACAAAGTTGAAAAAATTGAAGATGTAAGAGTAAGCAAAAGAAACCAAGTAGTTGGTAGAGCAAAAGAGCTACTTAAACATTTAATGGACAATGTAATGCCAGATTCTCAAGAAATAGCTGAAGAAGTAGCATATTCAGTAAGAGTTATGGAAATAACAACTTATGGTAGAGAAAAATTGCCAGCAGGTCCAGGAATTGAAGACAGCGAAGACATAATTATAGTGGAAGGACGTGCAGATGTCTTAAGCTTATTAAAAAATGGATTCAAAAATGCAATAGCTATAAATGGAACCTCAGTTCCTCCAACAATAGTTGAATTAACAAAAACAAAATCAGTAACAGTATTTGTTGATGGAGATAGAGGTGGAGACTTAATCATAAGAGAATTAAGCAGTATAGCAGAGATAGACTTCGTAACAAAAGCACCAGATGGGAAAGAAGTTGAAGAACTAACAAAAAAAGAGATTAATAAAGCATTAAGATCAAAAGTAGCTTTTGAACAAGTTAAATTAGACCTTAAACCTTTAGAAACCTCAAAAAAACCAACATTTGGAAAAGCTAGACCTACCAGCAGACCAGCAACAAGAACTACTAGTAGGCCAACAAGTGCTACAAGCCGACCACCAAGTCGACCAACAAGCACTACGGGCAGACCAGCAAGAAGAGAATTCACTCCACGAACCAATACAAGAAAACCTGTCTTAAAAGTAGAAGAAAAAAAGAAATTCAAAGACATGGCAGAAGAACTAATTGGAACAAGAGGGGCCTCAATTTTAGATGAAAATTTAGCTATTCTTGGAAAAGTTCCAATAAGTGAACTATTACCAACAATAAAAAGTCTAAAAACTGGAATGTATGCAGTATTATTTGATGGTGAAGTTACTGCCCCATTAGTAAGTACAGCAGAACAAGCAGGAATTCAATATTTGATTGGAATGGAATCAAAAATAAAAACTGCAGAAAAAACAAACATAATCACAGTAAGTGAATTATGATTTTATTTTTTTATTTTATTTACATTTCTCAATCAAGTTAACAATTTCGTTTTTACTTAATTGACCCACTTCAACATCTTTTTTACAAATAAATTGAGGAATTTGTTCTTTCATAACTGCCCCGAAACAAGTTTTAACCAAATCAGTATCAGACACCATAACTTTAGTAATTGAACTACCTTCATCAATTAATTCGTCAACAATTGCGTTTGTTTCTTTACAATTAACACACCAATCTGCAGTATAAAATATTAATCCATCAACCTCACAATTATTTAAAAACTTAATGCTTGCATTAATCTTTAAATTATCTAAATACTCACCAATGAATTGGGTGGTTTTAGCATTAAGGATCTCTGCCTCAATTTGTTCACTAGCTTCTTCTAAAGAAAAAGAGTTGGAAGGAATAATATTCTTCACTTTAATAATATGAAAACCAAAATCAGTCTCAACAACACCCGATATTTCCCCTGCATTAAGTTCTAATGCAACTGCCTTAAATTCAGGAATAAAATTAGTATTTTCATCAACAACACCAAGATTTCCCCCATCCATTGCAGAAGGCCCAGTAGAATACTCTTTTGCTAATATTGCAAAATCATCAGTTTTAGTCTTTTCTAAAACTTCATTTATTAATTCCATTGCCATATCTTTAGTATAATTTGTTTCACACCTTTGTGCGTCTACATAACAAATCAAAATATGACTAACCTCTCGAGACTCAATAGTTCTAAATAAATTCTTATTTTGTTCATAATAAAATTTTATTTCTTCATCATAAACAGAAACATTAACAATATTATCAAACAACTTTTTTAAAATAAGACTTTTTTCAATCTGATTAAATGCTTCGTCTAATGACATCCCATTATTAACTAAATATTCTTCAAATTGTTCTTTACTCATCATACTCTGCTCAAGAATAACATTTAATTCAGAAGTTAACTCGCCTTCACTCACCACAACACCCTGGAGTTTAGCTTCTTGTAAAAGTAAAACTTCATCAATAGTCTGATTTAAAATAACCTCTTTATCTACAAAACTTTTATACTCTTCAGGTAATTGTTCAAACCTAGTATTAATTTCCTCAGCATAAATTGGTTGTCCATTAACAAATGCTAAAATATCAGATTCTTCCACAGGAGAACTATTTGCCCAAAAAAGAAAAGCTATCAAGATTAAAACCACAATTGCGCCTGCAATAATCCAACCTTTTTTAGAAGATTTTGTTTCTTCAAAATCATCTTCATAAATAATTTCATTATTTGATTCAGAACTTTCTTCGGATTCTGAACTTACTTCCGGATTTGACTGTTTTTCTTCCACACTATTTTCTTCTTCAGGATTATTTTTATTCATAAAAACAATAAAACCAATTAATCATTAATAAACCTTATGAAACTCAAGTATAATAATAGAAAGATATTTATACCTAAGTAATGGTTTAAAAACATGGTTCATGATATAATCTTAGGAAGAAATAAACATGATATAGAAAAATTTGGAAAAGAAGGGATTATCTTATTAGCAAAACAATATGTTACCATGGGAAGAAACATTTCTTTATCTAATAAAGTTTACATGGATGTTGCAAAAGCACACGTCGTATTTGTTTGTGGAAAGCGTGGAAGTGGAAAATCTTATACAATGGGTGCAATAGCAGAAGGTGCTGCAAACATTGACCAAGAAATTGCTCAAAACTTAAGCTTTATTATCCTAGACACAATGGGAATTTATTGGACTATGAAGTATGAAAACTTAAAAGATAAAGAATTACTAAACGAATGGGGAATAAAAGGAAAAGGATTGAATGTTAAAATATTTACGCCAACCGGGTTTTTTAACGATTATAAAAAGAAAGGCATTCCCACAGATGAACCGTTTTCAATAATTCCCTCTGAATTGCTACCCCAAGACTGGTTCTTAACATTTGGATTAAACATGAATGAACCCCTAGCAGTATTTATTGAAAATACATTAAATGATTTAAAATCTAAAGCAATTAATTATGGAATAAAAGACATAATTAATCAACTAAAAAAATCAGATACAAAAACAAGTCTAAAAAATGCAGCAATAAACAGATTTGAAAATGCAGATACTTGGGGGCTGTTCTCAAAAACAGGAACCTCCTTAAAAAGTCTTTCAATAGGAGGACAAGTAACTATATTAGATGTAAGTGCATATGCTACCTCGCCAAATGGGTGGGCAATAAAATCATTAGTAATAGGATTAGTAGCTCAAAAATTATTTAATGAAAGAATGTTAATAAGAAAAAACGAAGAATTTTCAGACATACAGCAAATGACCACGTTTGGTGTTAATAAAAAAGATAAAAAAATGGAAAAACCATTAGTTTGGTTAGTTATTGATGAAGCACACGAATTCTTACCTTTAAATGGAGAAACTTCAGCATCCACCGCACTAATCACAATATTAAGAGAAGGGCGACAACCAGGAATTTCACTTATTTTAGCAACACAACAACCCGGAAAAATTCATACAGATGTAATGACACAATCAGACATAATCATTGCACATAGAATAACAGCAAGATTAGATATTGATGCCCTAAAAATGTTATCCGCATCTTATATGACCAAAGGAATAGATGATCATCTAAGAATATTACCAAGAGTCCCCGGCGCTGCACTAATTATTGACGACAAAAATGAAAGAATATTTTCTACACGAATACGTCCAAGATCAACCTGGCATGGTGGAGAAGCTCCAACCGCCATTAAAAAAGAAAAAAAGTTATTTTAAAATGAATAAATTATTAAATTCATAAAAGTTTATTAATTTACTTATTTTTACAATTATCATAATGACCTTTAGTAAACCATTCCCAAAGAAAGTAGAAGGAAGCACATATCCAAAATGGGAAGAAGTATATTTAACTTATGAAGAAGAAATAACCGTAGAAGAAGAAGCAAGAAAAGCAAATATTAAATTAATGAAAGAATGCATAAAAGATGCAAAATTAATTCTTGGTGATGTTGGAATGAAAGATGAACAATTAGAAACTATTTCTATTGCAAAAACATTATTTGAAAAACGTGCATCGCATGAAATATACTGGAAAGAAAGCAAAGCAAAAGAAAAATTTGATTCCACTAATTTGCAGAACGCTCAGAAGCAGCTCTAATAGTAACTAAAGACGCAATAGTAGTTATTATAAAAAATATTGTTAATGTTGTTCCCCAAGTTAAAGAAATCTTTCCACCACTTGTAAATAATATTGAAGTAATAAAACCAATAAAAGATATTGCAACAAATGAATCAGATAATGGATAAAGTTTCATATACTTTCTAATTGTTGTATTAGTTTATATATTTTGCCTTTTAAAAAGTAAAGAACATAATAAATCACAACATTAAAAAACCCATTCTATAAAATATGTGCATGCAACTATTACTAGCGCTAATCCCCATAATATTAATATTCTTATTAATGGTAGTGTTTAAATGGTCTGCAATAAAAACCATGCCCATAACATTTCTTGTCACATTACTAATTGGAATGATATTCTGGGAAATGAATACAGGACTAATTTTTGCTGTATCACTTAAAGGAGTACTAATTGCATTTGAAATAATATTAATAGTATTTGGGGCAATATTATTATTAAAATCAATGCAAAAAACAGGTGCAATCAAATCCATAAATAATTTTGTTCGAAGTATTACTTGCGATAGAAGAATACAAGCCATTTTTATTGCATGGTTATTTGGAAGTTTTATTGAGGGCGCAGCAGGATTCGGAACGCCTGCAGCACTCGCAGCACCACTATTAGTTGCATTAGGATTTCCAGCACTGACTGCAGTGGTTATTTCATTAATAGCAAATTCTACCGCAGTAACATTTGGAGCAGTAGGAACTGCAATGCTTATTGGAATGAAAGGTGCAGGAGTTCCAATAGGTCTGATAACAGCAAAAGCAGCACTATTTCATTTAATTATTGGAAGTTTTATTCCATTACTAATTGTGTTTATGATCGTAATGGTTTTTGGAGATAAAAAATTGAAAAGTGTTAAAGAAATGATACCTTTCTCATTATTCGCAGGAATTTGTTTTACCATCCCTTATTTTTTAACTGCAATATTCTTTGGACCAGAATTCCCATCATTAATTGGGGGAATAATTGGAATGGCCATTGTGGGATGGACAACTAAAAAAGGGTTCTTAGTTCCAAATAATTGTTATAGATTTAAAAAAGATAAACAAGTCAAAATAAAAAAAGTAAAAAATGTTTGGAAAGCAGCAATGCCATACATAATAGTTGCTTTAATACTAGTATTAACTCGTGTTCGTGCATGGAAAATTTATTATCTTTTAGAAAAAATAAGTTTTAAAGGAGTATTAAACGGAGTTGATTTTAATTTTTCACCACTATTAAACCCAGGAATTATTCCATTTATTTTAGTGGGGGGAATCATCATATTTACCATAAAAGAAAGAAAGAAAATATTTGTTGAAACAACTAAAAAAGTTATTAAACCCTTCATTGCATTAGTTTTTACAATTGCCTTAGTCCAAATCTTTATGTTTTCTGGAGGAATTAAAGACTCCATGCCAATGGTAATCGGAGAAGGACTAGCAACAAGCGGAAATTCATACACTC
This sequence comes from uncultured Methanosarcinales archaeon, assembly GCA_964427985.1. Taxonomy (GTDB): domain Archaea; phylum Nanobdellota; class Nanobdellia; order Woesearchaeales; family JABIAG01; genus JABIAG01. The sequence continues at coordinate 5,153 of CAYRWJ010000014.1, read as the reverse complement.
TTGTATCTCCATTTTTAGGAGCAATTGGAAGTTTTATGACTGGAAGTTCAACAATTTCAAATATGTTATTTGGAACATTTCAAAAAGAAACCGCAACAAGATTAGGAATGAGTGTTGTATTAATACTCGCCTTACAAGCCATAGGAAGTGCAGTTGGAAACATGATAGCAGTACACAATGTTATTGCTGCATCCGCAACAGTTGGACTAACACATCAAGAAGGCAAGATTATTCGTTATAATTTAATTCCAGTTATAATATATTGTTTATTAGCCGGGCTGTTAGCACTGCTCATATTTTAAAAATAAACTGATCTAAATCCTTCTTAGCTTTTTTTTATTCAAAGTTAAATGATTTTCTTCACTAACCACTTTATCTCCCGTCTTTAACTCAAGATTCTTTCTTGCATCCCCCGCAATTTTTCCACCCTCTTTAGCCACAAGTTTATTATCAACAAAACCTTGCGCATCTTTCTTTTTTGCGATTTCAGTAGTTGATGCTTCTCCAAGCATATTAAAAATAAGTTCTAAATCTGTCATGTGATCACGAAGATTTTGGTTCTTGAATTTTGGATTTAATCCTTTTGCTTTTTTATGTTCTTTAATTCCAACACCAAAAGTTGCTTTACTTATTTCATTAGTAAGAATTGCAAAATCTCTTTTTTCTTCAATTCCTCTGTCACTCCATTCTTCAGTCAATTCCTGACGAACTGCAATGCCCCTAAGTCTTTTATCAATCCATTCTTTTGGATATCCTTTCAGTTTATAATATTCTTTAGCCCTATCTTGAGCAAGTTCAGGGTTCTCAATTTCTTGAATTCTTTCATATCCTACTTTAGCAAGCCATTGTTTAAAAGGTTCAGCTTTTGGAGAAGGAATAGATTGGATTATTCTGAACATATTTTTTGTATTAGCACAATCTGTTTCTCTTAATTTTCCATCTTCAGCAAGCAATTTCAACCGGTGACAATTTGTCACCACTTCACTTCCTTCATCTCTTAATCTTTGACTAAGTTTATTCCAATATTTTCTTGATTTTTGAAAATCAGATTGTTCTATAAGTACTTCAACAACATCAATCACAGAAAAATACCATTCATCTTTATGCCACACCCTTCTAATCTTCATATCCTGAAATACAACAATCTTATTTTTTTTATTCATAACAATAGAAATACTAACTCATTTAAATACCTTGCGTCAGGACTTGTCCAGTGGAGCTTAAAAATGTCCAGTGGGTTTAAAAATAAACTGGTCTATCTTCTTTTTTGCTTCTAATCTTTTCTTTTGGTGTTGGGTTAAGAACGCATTTATTTTTTCTATAAGAATTTGTTTAAGTTCGCCAGTTAATAATTTACCTGATTTGTAATCTTTTTTTATCTTAGCTAATTTTTTATCATCAGGTTCAAATAAGAATCTTAAATACTGGAAAGCAATATCGACATCAGGATTTCCGCCCTTTTTTCTATGCTCTTCAATAGTTGGTTGACCGCCAGAAAAGGCATACTTGTTAATTTTCTTTTTTACCTGTTCGGGTGTGTCGGTAAGAGCTATAAAAGCCTCACCACTAGAAGACATCTTACCCTCTACCCCAGTTAATGGTGGAAGGAAGGAACACTGAATAGATGCCGGTTTGAAAAAACCAAGTTTAGGAAGAATATCTCTTGTTAATCTAAAATGAGGATCTTGATCAATCGCGTGAGGAATCAAACAGGCCATCTTTTTCTTTTTAATTATTGAAGGAAGAAATGCAGGAACTGCCTGCATAGCAGTATAAAAAAACATACCAACATTATCACTATCCCCCAATCCAAAACAAGACTTGATTGAAGAAGCAGTTAACCTTTTCGCCACCTTAATAGCTTCAGGATACATTATACTAGCATGTTTGGTATCAATTAAAAAGTGTGTTTTTTTAGGATTAAAACCCAAAGCAATAACATCCAACATGTTATCATACATTAACTCTTGAATTTCTTTGAATGATTTGTCTTTCTTGAATAAAAACTTTTCATCATCAGTGAACTGAAACCACAAATCAACCTTTAAAACATCCTGTAACCATTTAGTAAACTTCCAAACCATTGCATGACCTAAATGAATAGAACCAGAAGGACCACACCCAGTGTAGAGAAATAAATTACCTTTTTCATGCTCTTTTAGGGCAAATTCTAGATCTCTATGAGCAAAAAAGATCTTTCTATCTAACATAAAATTGTTCTCTCCAGAAAGCTTTTTTAGCTGAGCAAGAATTGGATCCGTTATTTTTTGAACTCCAAACTCTCTAATTAACCTATCATAATCTATCTTACCTTCAACATCCCAAGGAGTAACTTTAGCCATACACGTTAAAGAATGGGGAGAATATTTAAATGTTTTTATAAAATGCCCTTTAGTTGAGAATCAGTCCAACCACGCTTTTTTAATTCAAGTTTACAATCAGTTTTAGACAAACCTTTTTGATAACGACAATAATCAACATATTTTTTAAGACGCTCATTAACAGATTTCTTAACTGCCGATGCAGACTTAGGCGTCACATTAGAAAGAGCATGCATTTTATGTAACGTAGTAATATTAAGCACAAATACAAAAGCTATAAGACCTAGAAAAATACCATAAACTAACATATTTGAATTAGACAAAGAAAATCTTTCAGATGGTTTATCTTGTTTTAATGCATCAACTTCTTGATCCAACAAAGAAATCCTATTATCTAAAGCAACATAATCATTAACTAACCTCTTTTCTAGAGAAGAAATTTTAACTTCTAACTGAGCATTAGTCATTGCCTGATCAACAGCAGCATAGGTAATTGTTGCACAAACAAGTAATGCTAAAATTAATAATAACTTTTTCATAATCTTAATTGATATAATAAGTATTTAAATGTTTTTATGAACTAACCAAAGGATATTCATCAACATTAGAACCAATTAAATAGGTTTCTTCACAAATACCATCCGAGTTGGTGTCAGTACAGGTTAAATCAGCCCAGTAATTACCTTTACCTAAATCAACATTAAACCAAGCATTAACCCCAGAATCAAAAGCGTTAAGAAGATTAGATAAAACATTATTATAAACTACATTATTTGAAGACTCTCTTAAATCAATTCCAACATCGTTATTATATAATTGATTAGAACTAATTATGTTTTCAACACTATTTAACAACGCAATAGCATTTTTAGAACTATCATATATGATGTTCCCATCCAAAATAGTATAATTAGATAATCTTAATCCAATTCCTTCATCACAAAAATAAATTTCGTTATTACTAACAGTAGAATTTAAACTTTCAAATAAATAAATTGACTGAAAACCAGAACCTGCATCAAACAACACATTATTTTCAATCAGTATTTCATCAGATGATGAAACTAAAATATTATTAAGCAAAGTATAATTAATTTCATTATTAATAATTGTTATATTAGTAGAATCTTCAATATTAAACCCATACCCGAAATTAGAAACATTACAATTTTCAACAACAACATTGGATTTAGAATTTAATACAAAAAAATCCCCATTGTTTAAACCAGAAACTGAACTAAAATTGCAATCAAAAGTTTTCCCATCAATATCAAGCGGGTTGTCAATACAATTTAATACATCACTCAAGGAATGTTTTAAACTAATTTTATTACACCAAGAATTAGGCCTTGAAAGCTTTTCTTCACAAGAACTACAAGAATCACAATCGCACGAATTATCTAAACTAACAGGAATTTCATCTGATGTTGTTGTACTAATTCCATCAGACGCGTTAACTCTTAAATACGTAAGTCCATCCCTCTCTGGCAAAGTCCAATAGTACGGAGAAACAATAATATCAGACGCAACAACATTCCAAACTAAATTATCTAAACTTTCTTCTAAAACAAAAACTAAACTATCATCATCAACATCACTATAAGAAAAATGCAATTCTAAAGTATCATAAAAGGTTCCAGAAAGTTGGGATACCTCAACTAAAGGAGGAACATTTCCGGAACCAATTAAAACAATATTTGAAGTAATCATATTGCCTAATTCTAAACCATCATTAGGTCTTAAAGTAAAATACCATTCTTCCCCATTAGATGTTTTATCAGAAGGGACTACATCCGCAGAGTTTCCTAAATCAGATTGTAAAACAGTATTTTTATACCATAAAATTTCTGAATTTGATTCTAAATCAGCATCAACATCACTAAAATCGAAAAAAGCATATAATTCATCATGAGTTGTGGGATTTTCAATTACTGGCAGAGTGTTGTCTGGTTGAATAACCTTAATCAATTGATTAGAAGCCAAGGGAATGGAATTAACAAACAAAATAGTATTAGAAGAAGTTATTATTTGACTATTACTTTCACCATCACTAACATAATATTCACAACTAACTATTTCATCACGATTACACTCAATCTTGTTATTTGAAATATCAGTTATGTCTGAACAGTCTAAACTAAGATAATCGAAATTTGAAGACAAAATATCTCCCCTTCCAACACCATTAAAATAAAACTTAAAATAATGAATTAAATTTTGGTCAGAGTCAACATCAAATGCTCCCTGGCCAGTACAAATAATACTTGAATCAACAGTAATAGGATTTAAACTTGCACTAATTATGGCATCAGTTACAACAGGAGGAGAATTAGAAATTATTAAAGAGGGAGATCTTTTAGAAGAAGAAGAAACTTCAAACCCATCCTCTGCTTTATATTCACAAACAAGCACATTGTTTTTAATACATTCTGAAACAGAACACACAAAATGATTATCTGATGAAAAAGGTTTTACTTCAGTATTATTAATTAAAAACCTAAATTCTTCATCAACAATATCATCACCATCTTCATCAGTTGCAGAACCAGTACAAACAACTTCTGTTCCTTGAATAACTAATCCCGGAGAAAGAGTTACAGAATTTAAACTCGGAACAGAATTTTGAATTAAAGGAAAATTATCTGCAAGAGTATTTGTAGAAATTTCATCATCTCTTGCAATAACAGAAACAGACCAATCATCATCACGGTTAACATTTGTAAAAGAAATAGTTTTAATTCCGACATCGGAAACAAACTCAACCCCATTTTTAAACCAAGTAATCAAACTGTTATCAACATCCCCATAAACATCATTAAAATCATAATTTAT
>CAYRWJ010000013.1:0-23781 GCA_964427985.1 uncultured Methanosarcinales archaeon | reverse complement strand
CCAAATGCCATATTTTCACCTCCGAAAATATCTTTTTATTAATCTAAAATCAAACTATTTAAATATTGTGATTAACTGATAAAATTCAAAATTTAAATTATGTCATTAAACCACAAAAAAATAACATTTGTATGAGTTATTCTTTACAAAACTTTATATATCCTTATAAGTTAAAAGTTCTATGTCTTTAGAAGATTCAATTAGAAAATATGCCTTAGAAAATGCCTTAAAGTTTAAAGGTAAATGTAATCCTGGCGCGTTAGTTGGCAAACTTTTAGGTGAAGACCCTAGTAGAAAAGCTAAAATGGGCAAAATAATGCCTCAAATAACTAGTATTGTTAATGAAATTAACCAATTAAGTTTAGACCAACAAAAAGATGAACTTCTTAAAATTGATCCAGATTATTTTGAAGAACAAAAAGTTCAAAAAGATAAACGTAAAGAGTTAAGGCATGAACTTCCTGAATTAAAAAATGCAGTTGAAGGAAAAGTCATCACAAGAATTAGTCCAGAACCTTCTAAGTATAATCATTTTGGTCATGCAATTAGTTTTTTACTAAATTATATGTACTCATTAAAATATAAAGGAAAATGTATTTTAAGATTTGAAGATACTAATCCTGAAAAATCAACTCAAGAATTTGTTGATGCTATGCAAGAAGATGTAATAAATTATTTAGATATTAAACCTTCTAAAACAGTATTTGTTTCTGATCATATTAACCAGTATTATGATATGGCTGAAAAACTAATAAAAAATAATCAAGTTTATACTTGTTCTTGTAAAAGTGAAAACATCTCAAAAAATAGACGTGCAATGACTGATTGTGAATGTAGAAAAAAAGATATAAAACAAACCAAATTAGATTGGGAAAAAATGAAGGCTGGGACTTTAGAAGAAGGGTCCATAACTTTAAGAATTAAAATTGATATGAAACATAAAAACGCAGTTATGCGCGATCCAGTTATATTTCGTCTAGCTTATGTAAAACATTACAAACAAGGAACTGAATACAAGGTTTGGCCAATGTATGATTTTGAGAATGCAATTGAAGAAGGTTTACTAAATGTCACTCATGTTTTGCGAAGTAATGAATTTGATTCAAGAATCGAATTACAAAATTATATTAGGGATTTATTTAACCTTCCAAATCCGGAAATTAAACAATATGCTAGATTTAAAATAGAAAATGCAGTTACACAGGGGAGAGAGATAAGAGAATTAATTGAATCTGGAAAATATTCTGGGTGGGATGACATTAGATTAGTTACTCTTAGAGCTTTAAAACGTAGAGGAATCCCTAAAGAAGCTTATTATGAATTAGCTAAACTTATAGGTATGTCTAAAGCAAATTCAAATTTAGATTTTAATGTTATTGCGGCAGAGAGTAGAAAAATATTGGATGCAAAAGCTGAACGATTCTTTTTTATTCAAAATCCAAAACTAATAACAATCAATAATGCCCCAACTCAAAAAGTTGAACTTGACCTTCATCCAGATAATAAAAAAGGAGGAAGAAAATTCAACACTGACACAGAATTTTACATTTCGCCAGAAGATTTCAATAAAATGGAAAACAATGATTTAATCAGACTTATGGATTGTCTTAATTTTAAAAAACAAAATAATGAATTTGAATTTGTTAGCACCCACCTAGATGATTATAAAAAAGAGGGAAAATTCATTATTCATTGGCTTCCTAAAGAAAAACTTACTGAAGTAGAAATTCTTATGCCTAACAACACAACAATTAACGGTCTTGCTGAAAACACAATTAAGAATATTAAACCAGATAATGTTATTCAATTTGAAAGATTTGGCTTTTGTAGATTAGACAAAATTGAAGATAACAAATACAAATTTTGGTTTACTCACAAATAGTCAGTTTAAATATTTTCTAAAAGCTAAATTATGATCGAATCCCATATCCAACTTTAGAACTTCGTTTTTATCAAACCATTTATACTCAGAAACAGCTTTTGGATTTGGATCGGGACTGTCCTCAATTGAACCATGAAAGAATAAGGTCAAAGTAGGAACCTCAAATTCTTCTGAATTATAAGTAAAAAATTGTGGGTTAAAAACACAATTTAAATCATATGCAACCTCAATCTTAACTGCTTCTGCAGGATCAGCTGTTTTTTTAAAAGCGCCACAACCTCCCACAAAACACCATCGCCCCTTACACGGCTCATTTGCTCGTTTGATAAGAAGAAATTTATTATCTTTTTCAATAATTGCTACAGTTACCAATAATGGTTGTTCCATATAACCAGATAAAAAAATATGTATTTATTAAGTTTATTGTTCATACAACTCATAAAACAAATAACATTTAAATACCTCTTCATCTTAATTTCATTATGCCAGAACAACAACAACCTACTGAAGAACAAATAAAAGAGTTTCAGGATAAACTTGCTAAAATGTCTCCTGAAGAACGTGAAGCTTTTTTCAGACAACAGTGTATTTTTTGTCAAATTATTGATAAAAAAATTGAATCTTCTCGTATTTATGAAGATGAAGATTGTTTAGCAATTTTAGATATTAATCCTGCAAATCCCGGTCATGTTTTGTTAATGCCTAAAAAACATTTACAAGTTGGTCCTCAAGTTCCAAAAGATATAATGGAAAAGTTAGGAAAAATTACTAAAGCTATTTCTAATTGTTGTTTACAATCCTTAAAATGTGAAGGGACCAGCATTTTTATTGCAAATGGTCTTTCTGCAGGACAAAAAGCTCAGCATTTTATGATCCATATTGTTCCTAGAAAAGCTACTGATGGTCTTACTTGTTTTAATCTTTCCGAAAATAAAGTAGATGCTTCTCAATTGGACTCTCTTGCAGATGATTTAAAGAAATTTATTTCTAAAAAGTTAGGTATTGAAATTAATGAATCTCCAATAGAATCAAAAGAAAACATACCTAAAAAAGAAGATGAAACTCAAGAAATAGAAGAACCAATTCCCCCAACTCCTGAAGAGACAACACCCCTTCCCCCAGAACCCGAAACTGTACCTGAAGTTCCTAAACCTGAAATAAAAAAAGAAAAAGGGTATCTTTACTTTGTTGATAATGAGGGGGATGTTTCAAGAGTTAAAATGGTTCAAGGTAGAAAAAAAGGAAAGCAACCAAAAGAAAAAGTTAAAATTGTGGGTATTAAAAGGGAGAAAAATCGGCTTTATTATGTTGATAAAGATTTAGAAATTCAATCTTCGCCAATGAATAGAGGTAGAAAATCTAAAGGAAAAAAAGATAAGATAAAACCTAAAAAAGAAGATGAAACTCAAGAAATAGAAGAATCAGAAGAATCTACTAAAGAAAAAGCGTCTTTAGATGATATTGCAAATTTATTTACTTAAAATGAAATTTATAAAAAAAAGTTTAAATAAAAAAATAGGAAGGTTTGTTTAATATGACATGTAAATATTGTGAAAATATTGAAAGAAAAGTTTACGAAGATGATGATTTAATTGCTTTTCTTAATGATACTCCCACAGTACCGGGGCACATAATTCTTACTACTAAAGAACATTATACCATTCTTGAACAAGTTCCTGAAGAAATTGCAGGTAAACTTTTTAATACTGCTAATGTGCTTTCATCTGCATTATTTGAAGCATTTGGAGCGGAAGGTACAAATACTTTAATTCAGAATGGAACTGGGGCAGGTCAAAAAATTCCTCATATTGCTATTAATATTATTCCTAGAAAACAAAATGATTCTTTAAATTTTGAGTGGCAACCTAAACAATTAGATAAAGAAGAATTTGGTGTTATTGAATTAAAGCTTAAAGAAGCATGTAATAAGATAGTATTAGGTAAAAAAGAAGAAAAAGTAGTTGATGAAATTAAAGAAGAAAAAACTGAAATAAAAGATTCTTCTTGGATTAAAAAAACTCTATTAAGATTACCTTAGAATCTGAATTATAAAAGTTATAAAATTTCCATTCATCCAAGTTAAGATAAACGCGATTAAAAAACTTGGAATGAATGCTATTCCTTCAATTAGTAAAACTTTTTTAACTTTTAATCTTTTTAGTTTTGCTATTTGGTTTAAGCTTACACCATTATCTTTTCTTTTACAAATTGTTTTCCCTTTAACTATTACATCTTTTGCTACCCAATCACCTTCTGTTAATTCAGATGGTGAAACCCATCTTTGTAAAATTTGATTTTGAAGTGCAGTTAAAGTTATCATTACATATGGCATGGCGTATATTACTAAGAGCAAAATTAAAAACATACTTTTTAATTGTAAATCTGGCAAGAATATCATTCCAAATATGATTAAGATTAATACCGTGAAAGTTAATAATTTTGTATATTTTAATTTTGCAATTTTTATCTTTTTTCTGTGTTTCCATACAAGTATAAATCCGTATATTATGCCGTATGCTGCTCCAACTAATAACAAATTTATTATAAAATGTATCATAAACTGTGATGTACCTAACCAAATTCCAAATAATGCTCCCAGCCCACCTAAAATTTTTGCATCTGCTCCACCCCATTGGTTTAAACGATAAAGTAAATATCCAATTCCAAAAAATAGTCCAAAACCTAATATTCCTTTTAAAAAGGGCAAATACGAATATTGCATTACGGACATTATTAATCTGATTAGAAGTGCTAATATGATAAATCCCCAACTTAACCAATCTGAAACTTCTCTTGATTTTATATCAGTAAATGCTGCAATTATCAACACGATTAATGCAATTATCTCAAATAACATCACAAATAACATCTTTTTACATTATACTTTTAATATTTAAATATATCCATTATCTTTATAATTACTTCATGCTTCTCCTAGATTATGTTTAAAACATCACTTCGACCAAAGCATATTGCGTTTAATGTAAAAGATACTGAGTATTGGGCAGAGATTAATTCTAAGTCCATTGAATCTGCGTTAGAATTGAGAAATAATAAGATTATTGAATCTATTGATTTTTGTATTAAAAACAAAATTTTAATTTTTACTTTTAATTTATCTAAATTTCATGTAGAAAATTTTGCTCAACACATGGATTCTATTGTAATTTTATTGAATAATCTTATTCAGAATCCTTTAATCCACGATAAACAAGTTAAAATCTCAGTTCTTGGAAAATGGTATGAACTTCCTTCAAAAGTTGTTGATTCTATTAAAGATGTCGTGGATAAAACTTCAGATCATGATAATTATTTTTTAAATTTGTGTCTTAATTATGATGGTCAGGAAGAAATTCTTAATTCGTTAAGGATTTTATTAAGAAGTATTCATTATGAAAAGATTTCTCCAGAACAACTTTCTAAAAAGTTAGTTAAAGATAATCTTTATTCTTCTTATTTCATTCCACCTGACTTGATTATTAACCCGCATAATCATACAACCGATGGATTTTTGCTTTGGGATTCTACAAATTCTAAATTGCATTTTACAAAGACAGAATTTAATGATTTAGATAAAAAAGAGTTAAAAAAAGCTTTAGATTTTTATCAAGCTGACTAATACCCATTACCTTTTTAAACTCGACAAAAATTCTAAAAGTATGACTGCAACAATAAATATATTACGTCAATGTTTAAGAACAAATGGCCATCAAGGTAATGATAATATGAATATTCTTGAAGCTGAAAAAGAAATGTGGGATAATCATAAAACCCCCCCTAAAATGCATTTATTTAACACATATCAACCAATAAGAACTCTTCTTGATGATGAAAAACATTGGGATGAATTACATGAAGATTGTCCAGACCCATTATATTCTAATTAACTCTAAATATATTACAATAACTAATCTTTCAATATTTTTTATAATCAGTTAGAATTATCTACTTGCGTCTGCTTGTCTTTCTAAATCGTGTTTTTTAGCCAGAGTATTACTTTCAGATTTCATTGCTGCTGCAGCCATAATTTCATCTGCTAATGTTTCTGAAATTGATTTTTTCTTTTTGAATGCTTTTTGATATGCTCCTTGTGTCATAAATCTCATTACCAAATCTATTCTTCTTTGAGGTGCACATTCTACTGCTTTTGGATATCTTGCTCCACCATATTCTATTGCTACAATTTCTTCACGAGGAGCTCCGTTTTCTACAGCTTTTGAAAATACTGCTAAAGGATTTTGTTTGGTTCTTTTTTCTATAAGTTCAAATGCTTTTTCAACTATTCTTAAAGCTTGAATGTTCATTCCAGTTATGTGCCCAGAACTTGCTTTGTGTTTTTTTGCTTTGTGCCCTGGCACCATTACTTTATTAACTAATCGTTCAACTATTGAACATTTTGATTTATGAAATCGACTACTTGCAAATCTACCATAACTTTTTGGTACTAATCTAAGTTTTAGAATTATATACTCTTTTAATCCTGGATCTTGTACAGTTATCCCTTCCCCATCCCATCTTCCGAAAAATTTGATCATCTTCTTGCTTTCTCCAATTTTCCGTGTAATAGAGCAGTTAAACTTTGATCATTAACTTTAATTACTTGCCATCTTATTCCTGATAAATCACCCTTGGTTTTACCCATTTTTCCACCAATACATTCTACAGATACTTCATCATGTTCATCTATCATTTTGGATGCACCATCACCTGGACAAAATGCAGTTATTTGTTTTCCATTTTTTACTAATTGGACTCTTACACATTTTCTCATTGCAGAATTTGGCTGTTTTGCTTCTATTTGTACTTTTTCTAGAACTATTCCTTTTGCTTGTGAACTTCCATTTAGCGGATCTGCTTTTACTTTTAGACCTAAAACTTTATTTTTATAACTTCTACTAAGCCAGTTAGAACTATTCCTTCGTTTCTTTAGCTTTTTAGCCGCATTTATACCATTAGTTTTCTTTCCCATTGTATTCAAGCAACCCCAATCAATTTATAAAGGTTTCGTAGCTAAGACCGAAGATTTATACTTAAAATTAAGTAGTTTATTCAATCTTAACTTCTATTTTAAAATATCTATTTACTAAAAGGTTTATCCAATTTAAATTTTCTTTTTCTCTTCCAAAAACTTGTCCTTTAATCTTATTATTAGGACATTTAATAATGATTGCGTCAGTCTCAATAATTTCAACTCCTGGAACTTTAACTAATCCTTTTACAAATTCTAAAACATTTGATTTAAATTCAACTATCATAATTGGTTTTTTAATCAAATTGCTTACTTTTTTAACATTTGCTCCTGCTTTTCCAATTGCTTTTGCCATATAACCTGGCATCACTACAAAAACTATTCCATCGTCTCTTTTAAAACAGTCTTTTAATCTTGTTCGTGTAACTGATTCAAATAGCGTAGAAAACTTCATTGTTTCAATATCATATAGAATTTTACTCATTTTTTATTGCCATAATTGAAATTGAAAATGGCTTTTTGCAAACAACACCTAACTCATCATTTGCTTGTTTTAAATTTATAACGGGTATGTTTCCTATTGATGTTAATTGTTCAATATCTTGTATTGCTTCTGCAGGACAATTTACAGATAGGTAAACTTCTTTTATTTTTCCTTCTCTTAATCCTTCTAGCACTTGTTTTGTTCCAATTACTACTTTTTTTTCATCTATTGCTTTTTTAATTTTTAAAATAGTTTCTTCTACTGCTTTTTTTTTCTTTGCCATTATTTCTTCACCTCGACTACTAATCCTGGAAGTCCTGTTCCAAGAGGAACTGGTTGATTTAACATTACATTTTCTACTACTGAAGTCAATTCGTCTCGTTCTCCAGTTATTGCTGCAATCAATATATGTTTTACAGGAGTTTCAAAAGAAGCTCTTGCTAATGCAGATGATTTTTCACTTACTACTCCAAATCTTGTTATTCCTTTAATATTTCCATTTACGCACATAGTATCTGCTACCAACATTATATGTCGAACATCCACATTTAATCCTTGATTTTCCATAACTTTCATTACTTCATCAATTATTAATTGTCTTGCTGCTTCAACTCCAAGTACTGAATGTACTTCATAAAGGTCGTTACTAGTTGTTCGTGTAGTATCAACAAAATCTAGTCCCATAACTTCATTCAAATTAGAACCCGCAGTTATAATTATAAATTCTTCTTTTCTTTTTACTGGAAGAACTTCTTTTATTCCTTTTATACCACTTACAAAAATGTCTTTTAATTTTTCTTTTGTTTTATATAATTCATTTAATGATGCATCTTTTCCAGTTAGTTTAATTGTAATATTATTATCTTCTTTTGTTACTATTGCTTTTTTCAATACTTTTTTTATTGCATTTATTACTGCAGCAATAGTTAAATTTCTTTCTGTTAATTTTTTTGATTTCAATAATATTTCAATTTTTAAATCAGCAATATCTAAATTAAATTCATCAACTATCACTCCCAATAATGTCTCTTTTAACATCAAAGCAAATCCTTTTACTTTGTCTCCCTTTACTTTATTTTTTAAGTAAACTTCCATCATTGGTGTTGAGATTTTTTTCCTTCCATCTAAGATTTCAATAATTCTAGGCAATCCCATAGTAACATTCATTTCTGAAACTCCTGCAAAATGAAATGTGTTTAATGTCATCTGTGTTCCTGGTTCTCCTATACTTTCTGCACCAACTAATCCAACACATTCTCCAGGAGTAATCTTTGATTTTTGATATTCTTCAAGTGTTTTTTCTAAAACTGTTTTAAAGTTTTTTTCACTTAATTCTTTTCCTTCCTCTTTTAAATCTTCAATTATTTTAAGAGGTAATTCGTTTAAATATTCTTTTGGAATGTTCATGATTGTTCTACCTCGTGGATTATTCTTTTTACGTTAATTATGCCTTTTTCTGATTTAGAAACATCTATGCTATCCTCACCATAACTAAATTGAATAATTTTATTTGATGCATCTCTTACAGTTCCATCATATTCTACTTTTAAATCTTGCATTGCATTTGCTAATCTTCTATATAAGTATCCCGATTTCGGTGTTCTTAAAGCAGTATCCATTAATGAATCTCGTCCAACCATTGCTTGAAAAAAAAATTCTGAGGGACCTAATCCTTTTTTAAACCCAGACCTTACGAATCCATGTGCTTTTGGACTTAGTTCTCCCGCTTTAAATACGGATAATGTTCTATTTTTAAATCCTTTATTGATTCTTTGTCCTCTTAAAGCTTGCTGTCCTACACATCCACTCATTTGAGTAAAGTTTATCATCTTTCCTTTTGCTCCAGAAATAGTCATAACCATCAAGTTTGAATCTTTTTTGGAATGTTCTGCTACTAATTCTCCCGCTTCATTTCTTGCTTTATTCAATGCTTCCAATATTCGTAATTCTAATGTTTCTTTTAATGTTTTTCCTGCAATTAATTCTAAAGTTTTTTCTTCATATTCTTTTATGTATTGTTTTACTTTTTCTTCTGAAGCATCTAAAACAGAACTAATTTTAGTTTCTGCTTCTTTTGGTAAATCTAAATCAGATATTGATGCAGTAAATCCATATCTTGTTATGATTTCAATTCCTAGTCTGAAAAGTTTAAACAAGATATCTACGGCTATTTCTTCTCCGTATTTTTGATGTATTCTTCTTAGTAATAATCCTGCTCCGCCCCCTCCTAAGTTTGCGTTATCAAGAACTCCATGAACTAATTTTCCTTTTTTAATTTCGATTTCATCTCCAGTTTTAGTTTCTCCTTTAAAGTCAAAATCTTTTGGAAATAATTCAGATACTAATTCTTTTCCATCTATCATTTCTTTAGTTAAATTGATGTCATCAACTCCGATTACATATAATAAATCTGTTGCTTCTTGTTTTGTTAATTTTAAATATTTAGTTAAAACATAATTTCCACTTACTGCATCTTGAATGCATCCTATTACTGAGCTTCCATATCTTGGTGAAATTAATTGTGTTTGTACTTGCATTAATATTTCTGCTTCAGCTCTTGCTTCTTCAGTTTGCGGAATGTGTAAATTCATCTCATCTCCATCATAATCTGCGTTATAGGGATGATTTACTGCGGGATTCATTCTGAATGTTTTATATGGTAAAACTTTTACTTTATGACACATCATACTCATTCTATGTAATGATGGTTGTCGATTAAATATTGCTACATCTCCGTCCATTAAATGTCTTTCAATTACATAACCGGGTTGCAGTTCTTCTAATGCTGCTTCTTTTGTTTCAGAAGTTATTTTTTTCTTTTTTCCATCAGGTCGTTCAATATAATTTGCTCCAGGATACTTTTTTGGTCCATTTTCTACAAATTGTTTCATGTATTCCATATTCCATTCTGTTACTTTTTCTGGAACTGATAATTTCATAGCAATTATTTTTGGTACTCCAACTTCATTTATTTTAAGTCTTGGATCTGGACTAATTGCAGTTCTTGCTGAAAAGTTTGTTCTTTTTCCTGCTAAATTATGTCTAATTCTTCCTTCTTTACTTTTTATTCTTTCTATAATTGTTTTTAGAGGTTGACCTGATCTATGTCTTGCAGGAGGTAATTGTGCTACTGCATTATCAAAAAATGTTGTTACGTGATATTGTAATAAGTCCCACAAGTCTTCAATAATAATTTCCGGAGCACCTGCATTGATATTTTCAAATAATCTTTGATTAATTCTTACTATGTCTCCTAATTTGTGAGTTAAATCATCTTCAGATCTTTCTCCAGATTCCAATGTAATAGAAGGTCTCATGGTTACAGGAGGAATTGGTAATAATGTTAATACCAACCATTCAGGTCTTACAGTTTCAGGATTCATTCCAAATAAGGGAAGATATTCATCTGATACTTTTTCTAATCTTGTTCTTATTTCAATAGGTGTTACTCTTTTATCCGCTTCTAAGAACGTGGTTGGTTTTTCGATTTTGATTTTTAATTGTTTTGCTTTACAATGAGGACAAGCAGTTTGTGTTTTTAATCTTGTAATTATTTTTTTGATATATTTTGCAACTAGAGTTGGATTTACTTCTTTTTTTAACTTTTCTATGCTTTCTAATTCTTTTGTTATTTTTGCTACAGACATTAATGGAATTCCGCATTCTCTACAAGTTCCTGCCAATAATGCTTGTATTTGTGATACAAATTTAATATGAATAAGTGGTCTTGCTAATTCAATAAAACCAAAATGTCCTAAGCATTCTTTTAATTTAGAACCACATGTTTTACAGTTTAATCCGGGATCAATAACTCCTAATCGTACATCCATTAATCCGCCGTCTACGGGGTATCCTTCTTTATCATAAAGTTCTGGAGTTACTACTTTAGCAGAAGCCATATCCTTAATTTTTTTAGGAGATAAGATTCCAAAATCTATTGATTTTACTCTTTTGTATACGTATTTTTCTGATTCTTCCATTTTTTTCCTCAGTATTTTTGATATGTTAGTATTTTCACTATTCTTAATATTTATTAGCTAAATTTAATTTCGGATAAACTCCTAATGTTTTAAATTCATCTAATAATAATTTAAAAGCGTAACTTAATTCTATGTGGGATATGTTTACATCTCCACCACAGGTTGGACAAAATGTTTTATCTTTATAATTATCGTATACTGCTATAAGGCCACACTCTTCACAAACGGGCACAATTGTTTTGTCTGAATCGAATCTTTCTTTTAATAATAATGATGCTCCGTGTGCTACAAAAGTATCTTTCTCCATTTCTCCTAATCGTAATCCGCCTTCTTTTGCTCTTCCTTCTGTTGGTTGTCGAGTTAACAATTGGATTGGTCCTCTAGCTCTTGCGTGTAATTTGTTTGATACCATGTGTCTTAATTTTAAATAATACATGTTTCCTATGAAAATCTTTGCTTTGAATTTTTTTCCAGTTATTCCGTTAAACATTGTTTCAGTTCCATTATCTCTAAAACCTAAGGATAATAATTCGCTTCTTAAATCAACTTCTTTTTCTGATTCAAATGTTGTTCCATTCACAAACCTTCCAGAAAGTGAACCAACTTTTCCACCTAATAATTCTAATAAGTGGGATACAGTCATTCTTGTTGGAATTCCGTGTGGTGAAAATATTAAGTCAGGGGTTAGTCCTGATGCAGTAAAAGGCATATCTCCCGGATCTACAATTAATCCTATTACCCCTTTTTGTCCATGTCTTGAAGTAAACTTATCTCCAACTTCAGGTATTCTTTGTTCTCTTAATCTTACTTGGATTAATCTGTTTCCATTTGAACTTTCACTTATTAATACAAAATCAACTGTTCCTTTTTCTCCATGTTTTAATGCAGAACTGGATTCTCTTCGAGTAGAACTTGCTAAATTATATTCATCTAATCCTGATAAAAATCTTGGCGGAGAAGTTTTTCCTATAATTACATCTCCTTCTTTTACATTAGATTCTGCACTTATAATCCCATCTTCTTCTAAAAAAACATAATCTTTTTCACTTTTATATCCTTTTACTTCTTTATCTGGAATACTAATTTCATCTGTTAATCCGCCAGAGTATCTTAATTCTTCTGAAAGTACAGGTCTATAATATGTACTTCTTGCTAGGCCTCTATCAACACTTGCTTTGTTAATAACTAAAGCATCATCCATATTATATCCGTCGTAACCCATTATTGCAACCATTACATTTTGGCCTGATGGATGTTTTTCATATTCTGATACATCATGCATTACTGATTTTACAATTGGTACTTGAGGAGTATGTAATAAACTAATATCCATATCTATTCTTAATGAATAATTTGCAGCATAAAATCCTAATGCTTGTTTTTGATTTTTAGATCCGATTGAAACTCTTGTTCCTTGTGTAAAATTTGCAAATGGGAATAATGAAGTACATAATCCAAACATTACTAAAGGCGCTATTTCTAAATGAGTGTGATCTTTTGATAGTTCTTCTTCAGTGAATGAAACATATGCTGATTCTTCTTCGGATGCATCCAAGTATTCTATTACTCCTTGTTTTACTAAATCTGTCCAACTTATTTCTTTCTTTTCTAATTGTTTTTCGTGTTGTTCAGTCATTAAAGATTTTCCATCTTTTACTATGATCAAAGGTTTTCTTAATCTTCCACCTGCATTGAATACGTAAACTTCATTTTGTGTTTCATTGTAAAGTACATTAGTACTTCCTGCTAATTTATTTTTTCTTCTTTCATCTTTTATGTTATTTACAAAAGCTTTTGGATCGTCTATTTTTCCAATATATTTCCCGTTTAAGAATACATCACTCATTTTTTAACCCCCTTAAGCCCAAGGTCAGTTAAATGCGTTATTAATTCTGTTTCATCTCCATCTTGTGAAATTTGTGCTAATAATGATAAATTTTTTCTTAGTCCAATATTTGTTCCTTCTGGAGTTTCTGCAGGACATAATCTACCCAAATGTGTGGGATGTAATTCTCTTGCTTGAAAATTTTCTTGTGAAGATGATAATGGTGAAACTACTCTTTGTAAATGGGATAACATATCTAAAAAGTTTATTCTTGATAATCTTTGTGAAATTCCTTTTCTTCCACCAACCCAAGAACCTGTTGCCATACTACTATAAATTCTAGAAGTAAGCAATTTTTCTCTGATTATTACTTTAATAGCGGGCATTTTTCCTCTTTTTACTATTCTTTGAAAATTGTAAAGCATATCTCCAATTAAAATTCTTAAATTTGCTCTAAAAAGGTCCATTAAAAGTTCCCCACTTAATTTCAATTTTTTATTTTTATAATGATCTTTATCATCTTTTGGTAATTTTCCTTGAGTTACGTAAATATATTTTTTTATAACTTTGCATAAATTATGTGCTTTTTCTATTTGAAAATCTTCAGTTATACCAATATGAGGTAATAAATATTTATCTAACATTTCTCTGGTTCTTTCCATTCTTACAATTTTTGGTTGAGTAATATTTACTTTTTTTGAAACATAATCTATTGCATCTTCTTTTGTTTTGATATTAACAAATTCGTATAAATTTATTAGAACTTCATCAAATTGTTCTTCAGTTGATATTGCTTTAACTATATCTTCATCCTTAGTTAATCCAAGAGCTTTCAACAAAATTACTAAAGGTACTTCTTTTACTCTTGTGAATGAAATATAAAATATACCGTCTTTTTTCTTTGTTATAGTATGAGGTATTTTAAATGCACCATGTTCTGAAAATATTTTCCCAACATAATTACCAGTTACAGATTCTTGTTCTACTAAAAAATTATTAGGCATTAAATCTTCTACTGAAATTAATACTTTTTCTGTTCCATTAATAATAAAATATCCACCTGGATCATCTGGATCTTCTCCTTTTTCTATTAATTCATCTCTTGTTAATCCATGCAAAAAACATTTTTTACTTTTTAACATTACTGGCATGCTTGCAATTTGAGTTGTGAAATTTTCTCTTTGCACTCCATTTACATGGGCAGAAATACTTAACATTACTGGTGCAGAATAGGTTAATTTTCTTAATCTTGCTTCAATAGGCAATATTTCTCTTTTACTTCCATCTGCTTCTATTACTTCTGGTTTGGTTAACCAAATTTTATCTAATCTTATTTTTAATTCATCAATATTAGCAGGAAGAATGGGAGGTTCTAATTCTTTATTTTCATCTATTATTTTTTGTAATCCTACATCAACAAAATTATTAAAAGAGTTTATATCTGAAGCTACTAAAGAGTTTTCTTCAAAAAATCTGGTTAATAATAATTTTGTTTTATTCATTCTACAACACACCTATAAAATACGGTTTTTCCTGCTGTTGGACTTGTTCTTTCAATTTTTATTACATCATTTACTTTTATATTAGCTCCATCTAATGCTGGGTCAGATAATAATATATGTGGTAATTCTTTTATTGTAATTCCTAAAGATTCTAGAATTTGTTTTTTATCTGGATCAGATAATTTTTTATGTTCCGGGATAAGAACGTGTTTGTTAATTTTTATTTTTTTCTTTACCATATTTGGAACCTTTTTTATGAGTTATGAAATTAACGGGCCGGACGAGATTTGAACTCGCGACCACTTCATTTCTGACACGAAATGATTTTCTCTTTTCGTTTAAAAGTGAAGTGCTCTACCAGGCTGAGCTACCGGCCCAACGCCCTGGCCGGGAGTTGAACCCGAGTCGAAGCCTTTCTATGATTTTTGATCGCGACAGGGCTTCATGATAAACCACTACACTACCAGGGCATAAATTTTTTTTAGCCTTCTCTCTAACACTATTTTTTTTGTTGAAATTGCGTATTTGTGTCTAAAGAGAATATTATGCTCATGTTTTTTGGAAATCGTAAAGTGTTTATAAAGGTTCCCTTTTTTAAAGAGGAAACCTATTTTTTCATCAAAATCTGTTTTAAAACCTTTTCTTTTCCCTTCCAATCTAGAGCTTCTTTTAAAACTTCTTCTATTCTCTCTACCGCAATAATCTTAATTCCTTTTAACGTATTTTCATCAATAACTATGTCTTGTAAATTAGATTTTGGCACTATTACTTTTTTTATTCCAGTTCCAAATAGAGCTTCTATTTTTGATGATAACCCCCCTATTGGAAGTACATCTCCTCTTACAGATAATGATCCCGTCATTGCTATATCTTGTTTTACTGGAACTTTTTTAAGTGCAGATATTATTGCTGTTGCTGCCGCAATTGATGCTGAATCTCCTTCTACTCCTTCGTAAGTTTGTAAAAATTGAACATAAATATCATAATTTTCTTTTATGTCTTCTCCAAAATACTTTTTAATTATTGCGGATACATTTGTTATTGCTTCTTTTGCAATTTCTCCTAATTTTCCAGTTGCAATAATTTCTTTTTCTTTTCCGCCAGGTGTTACTTCTGCTTCTATGGGAAGTATAATTCCTGAATAACTATCTCCTCCCCCCATCACTGCCAACCCATTTACTCGTCCTATAACTTTGCCAGTCGTTTTTATTACTTCATATTCTTTTTTTCGTTCAATATAAATATCTGCCATTTGTGTTTCTAATGATCTTGCAGTTTTTCTTGCTTTTTGAATATGTTCAAGTGTAACTAATTTAGCGTTTTCATCTTTTGCTATATCTCCTGCCGCTCTTATTAATCCCCCCAATCCTCTTAATCTTAATGTTAAATGTCCTTTTCTATTTGCCCTTTTTCTTGCTTCTCTTATTATTTCATCCGCTGCTTTTTTTGTAAAGTGAGGTATTCTTCCATCTTTTTTTATTTCCTGTGCAATAAATTGATAAATCTTATTTTGATTTTTTATAGTATCTTTCATTGTTTCTTTCATAAATACTTCATAACCATATCCTCTTATCCTACTTCTTAATGCAGGATGTAAATTTTTTACGGTTTCAACATTTCCTGCTGCAACTAATACAAAATTGCACGGTACTGCTTCAGTTCTTACCATTGCACCTGCAGACCTTTCAGATTGTCCTGTTATTTCATATTTTCCTTCTTGTAATGCAGTTAATAATTCTTGTTGAGTGTGTGGTTGTAAAGTTGCAATTTCATCTACAAATAATACTCCTAAATGTGCTTTATGTATCATTCCTGCAACTACTCTTTCATTTGCTGGCGTTCCCATTCCTCCTGATTGAAGTGGGTCGTGAAGTACATCTCCAAGTAATGCTCCTGCATGAGCTCCTGTTGCATCATAAAACGGTGCCTTTTTTTTATCGAAATTATCTACTATGACTTTTGGCATACCCACTTTTTGTTGAAACATTCCTCCTCTTTTTCCAAGATTCATCATGATCATAAACATCCCTAAAAATATTAATCCTCCAACAAAAAATGCTACAAACATTATTGCAGATACTGTTGAAGATAAACTCAAATAATAATTAAATGCCCACCATGGCCCAACCATTACAAATATTAATAGTAATATTAGTATTATATTTTGAAATTTGAATATGCTTTGATTTCCCATTCTTGATTTATTTACTAATTCTCTTCCCTGTCCTTTTGGAACAACTCTTATTAGTGGACTATGTTCATCATTTGGATTTGCAAATGCTAATACATCTTGTAAATCTTCTTGAGGTAATAAATTGGCAAGTGCAGTTCCAAGTAAAGATTTTCCAGTTCCTGGTTCTCCAATTAATAATACATGTCTTCTTTGTTTTGCAGCTTTTTTCATTATTTCTACTGCATCATCTTGTCCAAGAATTTGATCTATTAATTCATTAGGAACTTTTATTTCAGAAGTGGATTTAAAATTTAATTCTTTTTCCGCACTTGTTTTAACCATACATTTCTTCAATTTCTCAGCATTTATAAAAGTAACTGATATTAACTAAACTCTTTCAAAAAGTCCTTCATCAAAGAATTGTTGGATTGTTGTAAAATCAAACCGATGTCCAGTCTTATCAAAAGTAAATTTTGTATTTTTAAAAAAACCATAACCTGCTAAAGCAGCCAAAACATCCTTACTTTTATGTCTAACGGGTTCTTTTCCATCGTATCTTACTTTACTTTGTGGGTTTGAAAATTCCATTGAATCTTGTGAAGATATTAAAAGATAATTTCGTTCATTAATTCCAAGAACGTGATCCCGTCCAAATCTTTTACAGGCATTAACAACCCATCTTGCAATTATTTTTTCACCTGCAAAAGGTCTTGCTGCTGCCAAGTCAGTTACAAAATTTTTAGAAGTTACTTCAGATTCATACATTTGTTTACTTATTGATCTGACCGCATAATCTACAAAACAACTTAATCTAAAACTTTCATCGGACTCAACAATTATATTATCTGGCTTTCCCACTCTTGATTTTTGTTCAGAAACTTTTCCAGAAAACTTCCAGAATCTTCTTCTTGCATCTTGCACTTTTCTTTTTTCAATTAAATTTCCCAAATATTCTGCATCTGCCATATCAAATGTTGGACAAACTCCATCACTTAATTCCACAATCACATTATCTAATGATGCTCCGAATCTTAAGGTGGGAACTAAATGTTCAAAAAGACTAATTTTTACACCATCTTGAATTAATGCCACAGTACTATATAATCCAGCAACATTTGGAAATTTTACATTTTCAGGAACAAATCTAACATCTTTTCCTTGATATCTAAAAACAATTCCTTCATCAGGTTTTGCAGGATGAAGAACCATAACATTTTTTTTACCTGAAAAAACATTAATTCCTGAAAAGTCTACACTATCCTTTATTGTACCTTGTCTTTGTCCAAAATATGGCATCCCCATAAAATAAAGAATTATTTAATTTATTAAAAAGATTTAGGTTAAAAAAAACATTTTACAATTCAGAATGTTCTAATGACCCTT
Organism: uncultured Methanosarcinales archaeon; assembly: GCA_964427985.1. Lineage (GTDB taxonomy): Archaea > Nanobdellota > Nanobdellia > Woesearchaeales > JABIAG01 > JABIAG01. The sequence goes on along the minus strand of CAYRWJ010000013.1, from coordinate 5,583 downwards.
GATAATTTTCAAAAACAAAAGGAAATGTTGCTAAATAAAAATCATCACTTACCATATTAAATACACAAAAATGCAAATGTGGTTTTGGTCCTATCCACCCTGAAGCTCCAGTTTCTGCAATTACTTCTCCTTGTCTAACTCTTGCACCATCCTTAAATCTAAATCCTGTTTTATTTAAATGTGAATAACAAGTGAACATTCTATCTGCATGTCTTAAAAAAACAAAATTGGTTTTCATTCCCCATCCAATATTTTCATCCAACCCTTCATAAGCTATTTCTTCCCCATTATAACAACCACATTGGACGCCATCTTTTGCTGCCCTAACTTGTGTTCCTAAAGGAACTTCAAAATCGACTGAAAAACTAAAATCATATAATTCATTTTTAAATCTTTCTCGATTTTTTTTAAATGCAAAATGACTCCAAGGTCCATTAAAACCTTGACTAATTTTAACTTGTCCATTTCTAAAAGGAAGATTGTATCCTCTTTGTATTTCTAGTTCCCTATTTAAGCATACTCTTTGAATCATAAGGTAACTAACCCAAAAAGATTTATAAAGATTCTTAACCTTTTCAAAAGAATGAAAAACATATCTGAAGGTAAAATAAAAATAGAGATTTATGAACAAAAAAAAGTTTCTAAAGAACTTCCCGTATTTTATAATCCACTCATGGAATTAAATAGGACTCTTTCAGTTCTACTTCTTAATGCAATTAACAAACATTTAATGCAAATAGCCCTTCCTTTATCTGGAACCGGAATAAGGGGGCTTAGATTTATGTTTGAATTAAACGAGAATAAACTCAGAAATATTTCATTTAATGATAACTCAAAAGAAGCCGTTGAATTAATTAAACAAAACTTTAAACTTAATAATCTTAAACATAAAGCATTAGCACGTAAAGGGTTTGCATATATAGAGAACCAAGATGCTAACTTATTTTTATTAAATGGAACTGGTTTTGATTATATTGACATTGACCCTTTTGGTCCTCCCACCCCCTTTCTTGATTCAGCAATTAAAAGATTGGCAAGAGAGGGCATACTTGCGGTTACTGCAACTGACACATCAGCACTTTCTGGCACATATCCAAAAGCCTGTAAACGTAAATATTGGGCCACTCCTAATCGTAATGCTATCATGCATGAAATCGGGCTTAGAATATTAATCAGACGCGTACAATTAATAGGTACGGCCCACCAAAAAGCTTTAACTCCAATTTTTTCATATTCTAAAAACCATTACATGCGTGTTTTCTTTTCCTGTATAAAATCTAAAGAAGAATGCGATAAGATTATCAAACAACATAACCGATTAGACAATGCAGGCCCATTATGGGTTGGACAATTATGGAATCATCAGCTTGTTAAAGAAATGTTAAAGAATTGTAATGAAGATAATAAAGAAACTAAACAATTTCTAACTAAATTAGAATTAGAATCTAATATTAATCAAGTTGGTTTTTACCAGCTTCATACTATCTGTAAAAAAGAACAATTACCCATACCAAACTTTCAACTATTAATAGACAAGATAAAAAAAGCAGGATTTAAAGTGGCTAGAACTCACTTTTCCGATAAAGGTATTAGGAGTGATGTAAGTTATGAAGAATTAGTTAAGATTATAACTAAACTAAACTAAAAAATCATCCTTCTAAATTAAATTCTCTCAATAAATCATCTTTAATTGTGTTCTTACCTAATTCAGTCATAACAATGTTACTTTTTTCATTCTTAATTAAATTAATTTGTTTTAATGCAGTAATCATTTTATTAATCTTAAATACTCGCATTCTTCTCTCTTTTTTCAATAACTTAACCAACTTATCATTCTCCAAATTAAATTTATTTTTAGCTAACACTAATAATAATTGTTTCTCTTCCTCACTCAAATCAAAAGATAATGCTACGCTTTCTTTTCTTTTACCGTCAACTAATTCTTTCAACTCATCTAGTAGTTTTATTGCTTGTTTTCCCTTCAAAGATATACTAATCGACCCTTCATCAACTTGAATTAGTTCATGTTTTTCAAGAATTAATAATGCTTGTCGAGATAAGTTAATATCATTTAAATTAATAACTTTTTGGGTAGATAATTGTTTAAGAACATTCACTCCCTCCCTATTAATTAAAACTTCATATAACATACTACATATAACTTTCTTGAATTTAAAAGCATTCGTAGACTTTACAATCTAATACCCCTCCAGCACACTAAAAAATAGCATCGGAAACAACGGAAGTAAAGGAAAGAAAGGAAACATTTATATAGTACCTTTGGTTTACAAAAGATAGAAGAATAGCATCGGGGGGTGTATTTTTATTATTATTTTATTATTCTTCAAAAAAGGGGTGAAATCATTGAGAAAACTAACTTTCGACAAGGTATTAAAAAAAAGCATTTACAAAGATCGTGATGCATTATACACTTTATTACCAAAAGAAGGATTAGTGGGAAGAGTAAGTGAAAGAAATGATTTAGTTATGGAGCTAGCACCAATATTGCTTAATTCCCCTGTAGCTTCAATTTTTGTTTATGGAACGCCAGGAACTGGAAAAACTGCTTTAACATTAGAAATATGCAATGAATTAAAACGAGAATCAAAGAAAAAACATATTGAAATCAAAGTCATATACATCAACTGTTCTGAAAACAGAACGGAATACTCAATTTTATTAGAAATACTGACCCGTCTTTCGAACACCGAGGTTCCGAAGTTGGGATGGTCAACCAAGAAAGTATTAACAGAGATTAGAAGTTCGTTAAAAACAAACACAAATGTATTGGTAATCCTGGATGAGATAGATTATGTCTTAAAAGAATCAGGGGACGACATATTATATAGGCTTAGTAGAATCAACAACAACCTAACCTCCAAAATGTCCTCGATTGTAATCTCTAATGACCTAAGAGTTTATGACTACCTATCTCCCAGGACCCAATCTTCTTTTGGCAGAATTAAAATTATTTTTTCACCATACAATACTTCAGAACTAAAAGGTATACTTGTAAATAGAGCTGCCAAAGCTTTTCTTCCAAAGGTCGTTTCTAGTGCAGTATTAAGTAAAATTGCAGATATTGAATCTGAACGTGGGGGCGATGCTAGAAAGGCCTTGGAACTTTTAGATGTTTGTGGAAAAATGTCTTTAGCTCGAGGTAAAAAACGTTTAAACTTAAATATTGTTGAAGAAGCAGATAAGAATTTAGAAAGAGATTCTTTAATTAAAACTTTAACTGGATTAACCAAACACCAAAAAATTCTTTATTTAACTCTTCTTAAAACTAAGACTCAAACTACTGGACCTGAAGCATATGTTAATTATGTAAAAGCATGTAAATCATTCAAAACAACACCCTTATCTGAAAGAAGAATTAGAACTTTTGTCATTTTCTTTAATGAATTAGATTTAATTCATTCAGAGGTGGGATGGGTTTCTAATTTAAAAAAGAAATCAAGAAAAATTTCATTAAATTTAGATAGCACAATCAAAATCAAAATTAGAAAAAAAGTAAGAGATTCAATTTAAGGGGTGAAAAAAATGCAAATAAATTATATGAAAGCTAAAAATGGAGTTGTACGTTGGAAACAAATTGAAACCAGAAATGGTAGAATTTTCATGCGTATGAAACAAAGAGTTATTGCTAAAGTTTTATAATTATTTTAAAATTAAAATAATTTTAGAATTAAAGTAAATAAATTATCTAACCTATAACTCGTCTTACATCTGTTACTTCAACAGAATTAACACCTTCAAGTTCAGTAATTTGTTTTTCAAGAGTATCGGTAGTTCCTTTTGCTTCATCAGAAACAAATAATAATTTAATAGCGTTTAATCCAAATGCTACAGGTTCTATTTCTGTTTTAGTTTCTACTTCTTCTTCAGTAAAAGAATATATTAATTTTTTAACTTCTGCCTCAACCAAATCTAAATCTACATCAGGACTTGTTGGCATTATTTTAAATGTTATAACTACTCTTGCCATTTTTAGTTAGGTCCTTCAAATCCACATTCAGGACATTTGTATTTAGCAGCTAATTCTCTACAATGACTGCATCTATTTATTTCTTGTTTTCCACATCCTGGACAATTAAAAATAGTACTAGATGGGTCATTTGTTAAATTTTTTCCACATGATGTGCATTTCTTTTCCATTTTAATTAACAACTTTTAATCTCTTTATAAAACTTTCGAACAAAGTGAACAAAGTTTTATGCTCAGAACGAAACAAAGTAAAGTGATGTTGTATAAAACTTTCGAACAATACCATCTTAACAAACCTTTAAAAATAAGATTCAATTCTCCGACAGTATGGCAGACGATAACCTAAATCCAAGAACTATAGTACTAGGAAAATTAGCGGATATGTTAATTGAACAAGAACTCTTACCTCATAAAATCCCAATGATTAGATTAGCAATGGAACATACTTCACTGGGAATAAGAGATGCAAAGGAATTAACAGATACTTTTGAAAGAGAATTAAGCGCAGAAAAATGTCCCGCATTAAAAGATATGGGTTATAAACTTGAAAATGGTTCATTAACTGCCCCAACACCCAAAAAACAACAAGAGATTTACAACCAATTATCTGCTTAAGATTTCTCTAGAACTTTTTAAAAAACCAAAAATTAATAAAGGAGAATAACCCGTAATTATTTGATGATGGCACAATCTGTTAATCAAAAGCTTAAGGAAATTGACCAACTTTCTAATCAACTTCTTAAAAAAAAAACAGAGTTAGAAAAAAGGGAAAAAACACTTTCAGATAAAGAAAAGATTATCAAAACAACACCAAAACAGGTTTCTTCAGAAATATTAGAAAAAGAACAAATTTTAAAAAATAAAGAAACTGAATTAAATTCTTTAGAATCAAAAAAAGAAATATTAACAAAACAATTAATGGATTTACAAACAAAACGTGAAACTTTTTCTCGAGAAATTAAAATAGCAAAAAACTTAGAAAAAAAAGATCAAGAATTAAAAATTAGATCTGAAGAATTTAAACTTGCTTTTGATGATCTTAAAAAGATTAAAGAAATTGTTAATCAAAAACAACAGCAATTAATAAACAGTTCTAAGCAGATTTCTTCTAGAGAAAAGGTAATATCAAAAAAAGAAAGACACATTAATCAACTTGAAAGTGAAATTAAATCTTTAGACTTTAAAAAAAATGCATTAGATAACTCTATTAAAAATAAAAAATCTTTAATCAAAAAAACAACTAACATTGATGCGTTTTCTAAAAAGTCTTCAGAGACTCTTAAAAAAAGAGAAGAAGCAGTTAAACAGATGGTTATTAAACTTTCTAATGTTAAAAATTTATTAAAAAGAAAAGAAGAAGAAATTAAATTAAAAAAAAGCATTCCCATAGCTAATCAAACTGTTAAAAAAAAGAATTTAGAAGTAACTAATATTCTTAAAAAATTAGAAAAAGTAAGACTTATTCTTATTAAAAAAGAACAAGAGCTTAAATTAAGATAATCATCTATTTATTCTCCAAAGAGATCTAATAAACTTGTATTGTTTGAAAAACAATTAGCTGAAAAAGAGATGGGTCTTGCTAAAAAAGAACGAAAA
>CAYRWJ010000012.1:0-24600 GCA_964427985.1 uncultured Methanosarcinales archaeon | reverse complement strand
TTAATATTAGATTAATTGCATATTTTTTTTCTAATTTTTTTAATCGGTTAAAGAAATCTTCCCAACTTTCTTCTTTTAATTTTTTCCCTTTGGGATAATATAAATATTTTTGAATTCCTAAGAGAGGTGCTGATTGTTTTTTATTTAATTTTTTTGCAAATTCTATAATTTTTTTTAATTCTTTATCATTTATGTCTTTTATGATTACTGGTGCTATAACAACTTCTACTTTTTTATTTGCAATGTATTTGATTGTTTCTAATGTTTTTGTTACATTGTATGGTTTTCCTGCTATCTCAGTTGCCAATTTTGGGTTGAGGGCATTTAATGAAATGTTTAGTCTGGTAAATCCTGCGTTAATTAATTCATCTATTTTTTTTGGGGTTAAAAATGTTGCATTTGTGTCCATTGATACTCTTTTTATTGCTTTTATTTTGCGTAATTCTTTTATTAAATATGCAAGTTTAGAATAGAGTAATGGTTCTCCTTGACAACCAACATGAATTTCAATATCTTCACATTCTTTAAATTTAATTAAATTTTTAAGTTCTTCAATTAAATAATCGGCTTCCACAACAAAATCACGTTCGCGTCTATCTTCATTTACTGAACAAAAAATGCAGTTTAGATTGCAGGATGTTATTGGTTTTATTTCTATTATGTTAGTTCCTCTATCTATGATTCCAAATGAGACATTGCCCATTAAAGGAATTCCTGAATTTTTATGAAGGTATGTTGTTGGTTTGCCATTAGTTAAATTAGTTAGTGTGTCAAATCCTTTTGTAATTAAGGAATTAAATTTTCTTTCATTAACGTTTTCATTAAAAACTATTTTGTCTTGGTTAACTTTAAATTTTCCAAGCTCGTTTAATTTGTCATTACTTATTTTAAATCCAAATATGTTTAAGAATATTGCATTAACAAAGCCTGCTTCTTGTTTGAATTTTATATCTTCATATTCAAATTGCATGGTTTTTATCATCTAAACTAATTTATAAAGGTTTACAAAACTTTTTTAAAATAGTATTTATTTTATAATTTAATGATACTTGCAAGTCAGGTTTATAATAAAAATTTAAGAGAACTTCTTGGTGCTGATTCTGATCCGTCGGTTAAGAAAGATTATGACGTTATAATTGATATGGTTCGGGTAATGTTATTTTCTAAGTTTCCGAAACGAAGAGAATTAGGGAAAAAGAGACTTGTTGATTTTTTAGGATCTATGATTTGTCCTTTTATGATGGAAGTGAATTTTGAAACTATTCAAGATGAGTGTATTGTTTATGCTTATGTTCAGGTATTAAAAAGTCCACCAACATATGTTTTGATTGAAAAATATCATGTTCAGAATCATACCTTTGAATTGGGTCCTGATGATGAAGAAAAGGCAATTTTTGAGAGTGAACTGTAAATTTTCAAGAATGTAAAACTTTAAATATTCCCTTCATCTTCGTTTTTATATGGGGGAAGAAAAAGAGAAAGATGAGGTTGTTATAACTTATGAAACCTTATTTGAACTTTTTAGACGCGAGAAGAGTCGTGGAGAATTACAGAGTTTAGATGATGATTTTTTAATGAATGTTATTTCTTATCTTGTTAAAAAAAAGGCAATTCTTGATAATAATACTGATAAGAGTACTTTATTTGCTGAGGAAGAGAAGGTTAATGCCGAAAAACAGCTGTTTAATATTAAAAAGATTTTAAGAGACCTTTATGAGCAAAGAGAGAAAAAAGTTATTGATATGGCGTTAAACAAGTCTAGAACTCAATCTCCTTTGATTGATGAGACTACTTTATTAAAAGAAGAGCGATTATTGTATGATTCTTTGGTTAAAACTTTAGATTTGAGTAGGCAGGATATTTTAATGAGGTTGTTGAATGCTGAAATGCCTGAAATTAAGGATATAGAACCAGAAAAGACGAATGTTGATTTAAATCTTAAATTTGTTGAAGATACACCTGAATTTTCTTCACCCGATATGGATTTGTTGGGTCCTTTTGCTAAGGATGATATTGGGTCTTTTCCAAAAAAGGTTGCAGATATTCTTCTTAAGCGTGGTTGTGCAGAGATTATTGAATAATCTTTTTAAATAAAGATTGCTTTCTTGTTTTTTATGAGTGGAAGAAACTTAAAACCGACAGAAATAGCTAAATTATTGCAGGATGCAAGGGATATATTGGCTAGAATGCCTAATAAGTATGATCTTGCGGGTTTGGTTATTGATTTAAATCAGACAACAAAGATGAATGGCAATTCTTGGCCTGGTGAAAAGAAAGCAATGGCTCTAATTAGAGATGGTGTACAGAAGGGATATTTGAACCGTTCTCAAATAGTTAATTATCGAAGGCAAGCTTAAATAAAAACCTTTATAAACGCTCTATTAATTCTCAAGTGTATGAAAGTACCTAAACAAATGAAACGGTTATGCCCAAAGTGTAAAAAACACACTCTGCATAAAGTATCTCAAGCTAAAAGGAAAGGTTTGAATGCTAATCATCACCAAACTCGTGGTAGTCGTAAGAGACAACAACTACGTAGTAGAGGTGTTGGGATTGGAATGGGTAATAGAGGACGGTTTTCTCGTAAAGCAATTACTAAGTTTAAAATGACTGGTAAAAAACTTACTAAAAAGACTGATTTTAGGTATGCTTGTGGTGACTGTGGATATATTTCTGTTCAGGCTACTGGTATAAGAATTAAAAAGGCAGAAATACAATAGAGTATAATAATCTTTATAAAATCTAAGCATTTACTTTTATTATGAGAGTTAAAATGAAATATGTATTGTTATTATTGTTATCGTTTGTTTTATTAGTTGGGTGTAGTGTGAAAAGTATTGATACTGCAGTACCTCATACAGAACAACTGATTTCTTCGGATAATGTTCCGGTTAGTCAATTTTTAGTAGAATTAAATAATAATGTGATGAGTCCGAATAAACTTGATGTTTCTCAAAATTCAATTATTATTTTAGATGTGTTTGATCATGATAATAGAACTGATGTTTTTTTAATAGAAGGATATGATGAAAAAAGATTGGTTAATGGACATGCTAGTTTTTATTTTAAAGCTGTTAATAAAGGAACTTTTAAGTATGGATTATTAAAAGAACAAAATAAAGGTTTGTTAATAATCAAATAATTATTTCTTCTTCTTTAATGCGTTTCCAAGTTCTACTAATAAATCTCCAATTATTGCTCTTTCTTTTTTAATTAAATCTTGAGCTGTTTTACTTTGCATTACTTTTTTTACTGCTTTTTTATTTTTTTTCTTTGCCATTTTTTTACCTCTTGAATTGTAAGTAACCGATTAGTATAAACACTGCACCAATTAATATGTATCCCCATTCGTAAATCCAGTAGTATAAAAATTCTGCTAGTCCTATTCCAATTAATATTAAACCTGCTAGTCCAAGTATTGCTAAAATAATATATTTTTGCATTACTTTTTTAGATATTTTTTTTATTAAGTTAGGGAATGGTTTTAGTATTTGTGTTCTTATTGTGCCTACAAAACTAAATATTGCTTCATTTATTACGTCAGAAATTAAATTACTGATTTCCCCTCTTTTTTTTACCATGTCTTATTTTATAATTTAAAGTTTATAAACTTTTGCAAAAAGTTTTATTTTTGTTTAAAATTAAAAACTTACTTTGTTTTTTTAAATATGGGTCTTCCATCATAATCGATTCTTCCTTTACTTTTTAGCCATTCTGTTATTTGTTCTACGGTTCCTAAATCAGGAGCTAAAATGATGTTGTGTACTCGTCTTCCTTTTCCGTCATCAGTATAAACTAAAGATAGTTCGGTAGTCAACATGAAGGGATAACCTGTTTTTGTTTCAAGTATTCCATCACCCCTTTCTGTTAAATCCTTTTTAATTTCTTTTATCCATTTTGGGTGGGTGAAATCTCCTGTTCCCATTAATTCAGTTCCTTTTATTCTTGCATATTTTTCTAAACTTTTGATAGTTAAATTTTTTGAGGTTCCGCGAGAAAATCTTCCATGTATGTGTAAATCTGCTATGTACATTTTTTTACCTTATTATTTTTTTAATTTTTTTTTGTTACATTTGTTACATAATGAAGAAGATGGTGTTGCTCTTTTTATTTTAAATAATGGTTTTACTATTAAGTTATATCTCCAACCAGAAAGGGGTATGTTGCAATGTTCGCATTTGCATGCTTTATTAGGTTTTTTCATTAGATTCATATTTTATTCAAAAAAGAATTTATTAATAAATATTGTTATTTAGTTAGTTAAAGTATTGTGCTAAAGTGTAAGTAATTGTTGCTGCTGATGATAATCCTGCTATTAATGCAATCAGTGTTTTATGTTCATTTATAAAAATTCTTGGAGACCAACAATTTAATATTTTTGCTGCACCAAGCCGTATTTCTTTTGCCTCATTTTTTTCGAATGCGTCCCACAATACTTGTTCTGCATCTTGATTCCCCTCACAATAGAATGTTTCAAGAGTAGTTAATGCCGTTCTTCTTGAGGAAAGGTCTGGAACGAATCTTTGTCTTTCTTCAGAACTTGGAACTTCTACTTCTCCTGGGTTATAAGTTTCTATTCTTCTTTTTTCTAATTGGTCTCTTAAAACAATTATTTTTAATTCAATTTCAGAAAGCGCCTTTGTTTCTGATCTGGAAGATGATTCTTCGTCTCTTCTGTCATCTGATTTATAACCTGCGCAACAATGTGCTTCCCAGCCTCTATCATCTGATTTCATAAAGTTAATAATCTGTCTGCATTTAAAAATCTTTGTAGAAAAAATAACAACAATTAGAAATGTTTGGTTATTTTATTTGTTTTAACACCAATTGTTTTTTTCGCCTTATTTATTATTGTATTAAGAACATCCATACTTTTTGCTTCGCATCTTAATCTAACTAAGTTTTGGGTGTTTGATTTACGAATATTTAATTTGTAATCTTCACCCATTAAACTAATGCCATCTAAATAACTTTTTTTACCTTTAAGTTGTTTAAACTTTTTTAATATTTTATTTGCATCTATTACTTCAAAATTTATTTCATCTGATAAAAAAGTTTTTTTATATTTTTTAATTAAGAGTGAAATAGGTTTTTTATTTTTTGATAATATATTAAGTACATGTAATACTGCAAGTAAGGCCGAATCTGCATAATAGTTTTCTTTAAAATAATAATGTCCAGATAATTCCCCTCCTAATATTGCTTTTTTCTTTCTCATTATTCTGCTTAAAAATGTATGTCCCACTCTGCTTCGAATTATGTGAGCTTTTTTATTTTTTGCAATATCTTCGAGTATTGAACTTAGTCGTAAGTCTGCAATTATTTTGTCTTTTTTATTGGCTAGTTCATCAATTAATAATGCAATTATGTAATCTCCTTTTATTGGGGTGCCTGTTTCATCAATAAATACTGCTCTGTCTGCATCACCATCAAATGAAACTCCTAAATCTGCTTTTTTTGATTTTACAGTTTTAATTAATTCTTTTAATGTTTCTTTTTTTATTGGGTTTGGGGTGTGTGCAGGGAAGTTACCATCTGGTTTAAAATTTAATTTTATTAAATCTGTTTTTTTTAATACATTTTCAATCTCTTTTCCACCTAATCCACTGCTCGCATCAATAACAATTTTTAGTTTGCTATTAATTTTTAAATTACTTTTTAGAAATTGTTCGTATTCTTCATCTGTTTCCAATTTTATATAATTTCCTTTTTTCTTTTTAATTTTTAGATTTTCTTTTACTTTTCGTTCTAACTTTTGTAATTGTTTAATTTTTAGTGGAAATGCTTTGCTTGTAACAAATTTCATTCCATTTTGGTTTTTTGGATTGTGTGATGCAGTAATCATTATCCCGCCTTTGAAGTTATAAAAAGCAGAAGAAAAATAGAATTTTGGAGAGGTACACATTCCAATATCATAAACATCTACGCCTGCTAATTTTAATCCTTCTATTGTTGCATTTACTAAGTTTTTAGAAGAGTTTCGTGAATCATATCCTACTAAAACTTTTTTTGTTTTTATTACTGAGGGAAACGCGTTTGCTATTTGTTGTACTAGCCATTCATTTACTTGAGTTGGGTATATGCCTCTAACATCATATGCTCCAAAAACATTTTTTTTATCTTTAAAAACACCCATGATTATTTTCACGCTCTGTTCTTTATAAATTGGTATTATTACTTTAACATAGTTATAAACATTTATATATGTTGGGTTTCAATAATAAGTAGGGTGATATTATGATGGATAAAAGATTTGGGCACTATTCTTTTGTTATAGGTATTCTTTTAGCAATTATTTTGGGGATAGCTAGTTCAGCAAGGTTTAGTACGGGTACACAAACTGCATTAACTTCGTTATTGATTTTGTTAGGTGTTATGGTTGGTATACTTAACATCACGGGCAAGGAAACTAGAGAATTTTTGTTAACTACTGCTGTTTTAGTAATTGTTGCTTCGTTAAGTATTAATTTACTAAGGTCTGTAGCATATGTTGGTTTTGTTTTAGGTGACTTGTTTTCTGCAATGCTTGCTTTTACTGTTCCTGCAGTAATCGTGGTTTGTATTAAGAACATATGGCGTTTGTCTAAAACAAAATAAGTTAAAAGCAATTATGTCAGAGATTTAGTTCTCTGTTTTTTCTTTTTTTATTAATATATTTGAACAGTATCACGTTGTTCTGGGTATGCTAACGCATACAACATCACTAACGTTCTGAGTATAAATCTTTGACAAGATTTATATATTAGTTCTGCAATTGTTTTTTTATGAATTGTGTGAAGCATCACTATGCATTCACTTTGTTGGCGTTGGTTATTGCTTTCGGAGGGATGTTATTTGTAAGAGCTTACACAGGCCATGTAGTGACACCAGTTAATGAGGGTTTTAATGTTGGTAAGTTGTTTATTACAATAATCGCTTTGGTTGGTTGTTTAGTATTTTTTGAGGAGGCAAGACATAAATGAATGAAAGAGCAGTTTCACCATTAATAGCAACAATTTTTCTTATTGCAGTTTCCGTTGCTTTAGGTTCTATTGTTATGAGTCTTGGGCAAGATTATGTTTCTCAGGCAGATACAGTTTCAGCTTCTTGTGGTGAAATTTCTTATGATTTGAAAAGGGTTAATTATGATTTAAATAATAATGAATTAAAGATTATTATTGATAATGGAGAGTTTGAGATTGATGGTTTTTTGATTAAACTATTTGATGAATCTTATACTCAAGGTTATTCTGAGAGAGTTTCTCAGGTTATTCTTCCTTATGAAGTGGGTGTGTTAAGTCTGGTGGTTGATACGCAAAAGATTTCTAGTGTTTATGAAGTTAAAGTTATCCCTCAAGTTGATTCAAATATTTGTGATTCTTCTTTTAGGCAGGTTGATCAAAAGTCTCCTTTATTTAATGTAATTCAGTAAACTTTAAATGGGTGAACTCTTATTTATTCTTATGGAAATAGAATTGGATATGAATAAAACTGTAAATCAGAATGCCGCAATTTATTTTGAGCGCGCTAAAAAGGTAAAGAGGAAAATTGGCGGTGCAGATGAAATTGTTAAAAAAACTGAGAAGAAGTTAGCTAAATTATTGAAAGAAAAAGAATTGTTTAAGGTTAATGAAAAATAAAAAAAAGATGTTGAAGATGAATTTAAGAATCGTAAAAAAGATTGGTTTGAAAAGTTTCGGTGGTTTAGAACTTCAACTAATTTTTTGGTAATTGGTGGAAGGGATGCAACCACTAATGAAATTTTAATTAAAAAACATACTGATAAAGAAGATCTGGTGTTTCATACTGATATGGCCGGCAGTCCTTTTTTTGTTATTCAATTAAAAGGTAAAAAACCAACTAAAAAAACATTAATGGAGGTTGCAGATGCTACTTGCACTTTTTCTCGGGCATGGAAGTTGGGTTTGCAATCACAAGACGTTTTTTATGTGAATCCTGAACAAGTAACTAAAAAGCAAGAGTCTGGAACAACACATCTTGCTAAGGGTGCATTTATGATTTATGGTAAAACAAATTATTTAGAAAACAAAGTTAATTTGTGTTTGGGCATTACTAAAAATAAAGCAATAATGTCTGGTCCTCGCGAAGCTATTAAAAAACATTGTGAATCTTTTATTGAATTAATTCAAGGGGAGGAAAAAGCGTCTTCAATAGCTAAAAAGATTCAATTTCAGCTTGGGGGAGATTTAGATGAAATAATACGTAATCTTCCTGCAGGCAGTTTTAAAATAAAAAAATAAAATAACAAACTATTTAAACGATTAATGCAATAATTAAATATGAAAGAGGTGAATTAATGCTTACTGGCAGTATATTTTTAGATTTGACAATAATTTTTGTTGCAGTAGCTATTTTGGCTTTTTTTGCTAAGATGTTTAAGCAACCGCTTATTCCAATATATATTATTACAGGGATCTTGCTTGTGCCTGTTTTTAATGTTCTTAATAATGATGAATTTGTTTCTGCAATTTCACAATTTGGAATTGTGTTTTTGTTGTTTATAGCAGGGTTAGAATTGGATTTTACTAGGTTAAAAAATGTTACTAAAGTTTCTATTTTTGGTGGTTCATTGCTTGTCGGGTTGCTTTTTATTTTAGGTTTTGGAGTTTCTAAAGCGTTTGGGTTTACTAGTATTAGTTCGGTGTATATGGGTTTGGTTCTTTCTTTTTCATCAACCATGGTTATTGTTAAACTTCTTTCTGATAAGAATGAATTGGATTCTTTGCATGGAAAGATTGCTTTAGGACTTTTAATCGTTCAGGATGTGTTTGCTGTTGTGGCGTTTATTTTGTTGTCGTCTTATCAAGATTTTTCTATTGGTAGGTTGGGTTGGTTAGTTTTTATTATTATTGTTATCCTTGGGGGAATTTATCTTCTTTCTAAATTTGTTTTTCCTAAACTTTTTAAGATTATTGCTGAGTCTCAAGAATTATTGTTGATTGTTGCAATTGCTATTTGTCTTTTTTTTGCTTCTTTATTCGCGTTTTTTATATCTGCGGAGGCGTTAGGTATTGGGGCATTTATTGCAGGTCTGGCATTAGCTAATCTTCCATATAATTTAGAAATCATTTCAAGAATTTCTCCATTAAAAGATTTTTTTGCTATACTTTTTTTCATCTCTTTGGGTATGTTACTTCCATTAACTCAGCTTTCGGCGTTATTAATTCCAACAATAACTTTCCTTATTTTAATAATAATCGCAAAACCAATTATTACATTTTTTTTGGTAAAAGCTTTTGGTTATATGCCTCGTGTTTCGTTTCTTACTTCAATTTCTCAATCACAGGTTTCTGAGTTTGCTTTAATACTGGCTTTTTTTGGTATTGCAACTAAACAAATTTCACATGACTTGTTTGCTTCAATTGTTGTTTTAGCGGTTGTTACTATTGCTTTAACATCTTATTTTTCTCAACATAGAAACTTTTTATTTTCTAAACTTAAAAAACCGTTTGCTCCTTTTGTTAAGACCAATAATGATGCGGCCCTTTCTTATCTTCCTAAAAAGTTTAAAAAGAAATTTGTTCTTCTTGTGGGGTATGATAGGTTGGGATTTAGCATTCTTGAAACTTTGAAGAAGATGAAAGAAATTCCTGTTGTTGTTGATTTTAATCCTGAAGTAATTCAACAGTTAAGAGAGGATAAAATTAATTGTGTTTATGGAGATGTTACTGATTTTGATATGCTTAACAATTTGCATTTAAAAGAATGTAAATTGATTATTTCCACAGTTCCTGATGTTCATGCAGGCACGCTTTTAATTAGAAGGTTTAAAGAGATTAATAAAAAAGGCTTTATTTTTCTTACTTCTGAAACTATTGATTGTGCGCTTAAATTGTATAAAGACGGCGCGGATTATGTTATTATTCCGCGATATGTTGGAGGTAAACATTTGTCATCGATGGTTAAAAAGTCAAAATTTAATGTAAAAGAAATTATGAAACACAAATTAGAAAATTTGCAGGAATTGCAAAGGAGGATGGAACATGTCACAAGACATCGTTAGGATTCAGATTGGTAAACAAGGGATATCTCCCGAGGTATTGTCTGAAATTGGGAAACATTTAAAAGCTAAAAAACCAATTAAAGTTAGGTTTTTGAAGTCTGCGTTGATTGAAACTGATAGAAAACAGTTAGCAAAAGATTTAGAAAAAAAATTAAATGTTAAAGGAACATTAATAGGGAGTGTTTTTTCAATAAAAAATGGTTGATGCTAAAAAACTTGTTAAGTATGGATTTCTTAATGATAAAGGTAGAGCTATGATTGGAGATACTTCTTCCGAGGGATTGAAGAAGTTTGTTGAAAGTTGGGCCGGAGATTTTAATGAATTGGCAGATGTAGAAATTAGAGAAACTCATTCTTCTTTTTTTGGGAACAAACCAAGTTTTACTGGTTATCCTAAATCTGCTTCTTCTAATAGGTTAGTTTATGAAAATTATTCTATGAGTGTTGAGGAAATGTATTTTTGGATTCTTACTCAGATTACTGTGGATATGGGATTTAGAAAAGATGAGGTTATTAAAATTACTGATGTTTTTTCTGCTTCTGAAATGTCTACTTATTGGGGTATTTCTGCTCAAAGAATTTCAATACAACAAGATCGTGCATCTCAATATCTTAAGTTTATTGCAGATATGGTAAAAAGTATGTTTCAGCTTATTCGTGATTTGAACATTGTTGATGAAAAATTAGGTTATTATAAAGATTCTTTTAGTGATGACGAAAAAAAGTCCCATGATGGAGATACTGTTTTAAAAGGACAGTATGCTGATTTGGTTGAGGGCGGGCCTAAAAGTCCCTCTTCTATTTTTGGGATGGCACAACAGTATAATTTTGTTACTTTACCAAATTTGTTTTTTCAGGCTAAGGTTCCGGGTAAGACTGAAGATGAAATTATTAGGAACATTCCTGATTATGTTGAAAAATTAAGAAAAGAGTTTGGTAATGATACGTTGAAAACTGTTTTAGAAAGAAAACTTTCTCAATTTTATCGTTGGAAATTTCGTACTTTTAAACAGTTGAATACTTATAGAAAATTGTATAAAAGTTATTTGAGACAACATTATAATAATATTAGATTGTATATGAATTGGGTTAAACCATATTTAAGAAATATTAAGCGTCTTTCTCCAAGTGCTGAAAAAAGTGATTCTGCTGAATTGATTGCAGCGTTTGAGGGGGAAATGATTGAAATTGAAATTTTAGCTCATAAAACTGTTGATAAGAGTGGTTTTTATTCTGTTGTTATTGCTAATTTTGAGTATCGTACAGTTCCCCAATTAGAGTGGGTTCCAGGTCATCAGGAACGTAGGTCTACAATGACTGGGCGTGCTGAAATGCAGTTACGTGCTTATTCTTGGACTAAGTCTCAGTGGCAGAGTTATGTTGAGATGAAAGAGGAAGAAGATTTAGAATTATTAAAAGAGATTAATAGTACTATTAAGGATGCTATGGAAACTTTAGGTGATGATATTAAGAAGTATTTGGATGATAAAGAACGTCCTGAAGATAATGTAAAAAAAGAAAAACCTAAAAAATGGGTTCTTAAGAGAGGAAAGATTGTTGAGGTTGTTGATGAAGATGCGGTTAGAGGAAAAGTTAATCATGATTCTGTTTTTAGTCCTTTTGCTTCTTTGTTTGAGGGTTTTGGTTTGTTAGTTAAACCGTTTACATTTAATACTTCTTTTTGGAGAAATAAAAGCTCGGGTGGAAGTTCTAAAAAGTCAGAAGCAATTGCGTCTAAGACTGTCTGGAATTTATATAAATATTATAAGAAAGCTCATCGTTTGTTGGCTTGGTAGTCAGTTTGAATGTGTTTCTGCAAATTATGAAATTAAACTTTGGCAACCCTATCTTCAGTTGTAAATACTATAACTTTAAATATGTATTCTCAGTATTATTATTATGCCACTTAATGAACTTAAAGGTCTTTCTCCAAAAGAGAGATTAAAGAAATTAAAAGAATTACAAGAAGAGGATAAAAAAGAGATAGCTGAGGCTGAAGAATTAATTAAACAGTCTGTTCATGATGTCAAGCAAGAAGAAATTGATGAGGTGGTTAGGCGTATTAAAAAGCCTGAGTTAAGAAAGGTTAATGTTGATGATCTGTTTGAAGATAAAGAAGAGAAAGATGATAATAAACGAGAGGATAAAAAAGAAGAATCTTTAGAAGATAAAGCTGAAACTGCTCCAAAAAAAACTCAGGAAGAAATAAATAGTAGGATTGGTAATTATTCTTTGGCAAGGGAAGAAACTTATGATAAGGTTAGGGGTCTTGTTGAAAAGGCAGAACATGGAACTATAACATCACAAGAGAAAGATAACTTATCTTTTTATCAGAAACAATTTAATGATGTTAATCCCGATTATATGAGTGGACAAGATCGTAATGTTGTGGAAAGAACTGAACAGTTATTAGATAATTTAATGAAATATTACTAGAAATTCTTTTTAATTATTCAAAAGGTATTCCTGCCCATGAACTAAAGTCTTTACTAACTCGTTCTCCCATTTGTTGGGTTACTTCTCCAACTAAGAAATATGGCGGGGAGGTTCTTCCAAAGTATGAATTTTCTACAACATCCCAAGGGTCAAATTGTCCAGATCTTAATCCGTACAGTGGGCTTCCAAATTCTTTAAATGCTGATAATAATGCTTTTTCACCTTGTCTTCCAGTTTCTACAATAAAATCTATTCCTTCTCCTTTTAGTTTTTCTACTGCTTCTTTTATTGGTGCTGTTCCTTTTCCTGGGTCTATGTGTTCATCATAATATCCAAAATTGTCCGATACATGTACATGTCCTAATACTCCTGCTTTTTTTAGGTCTTTTACTTTGTCCATAACCCAGCCTTTGAATTCTTTATCAGTTCCTTTAAAGTATCTTCTCCAAATGTTGGCGTGTCCTATGTCAAAGGTTGCTTTGATATGTTTTTTTGCTTCTTCTTCTGCGCTTTCTTGCCCCCATCCTTTGTCTTTTAGTTTTTCTGCCATTCTTGCTCTTCCTTTTTGAATAGTTTTTTTTAGTTCATCGGGGTGTCCGCCGTATTGTTCGGGAAATATGTTTTCTGGAGAAACGTATAAATCTTTTTTTAGTTTTGCTGATTTTTGTTTTTCCATTGCGTGTATTCCTAAATCTGCTAAACTTTCTGATGTTTTTGCTAGTGCTACTGTTTCGATTGGTTTTGCGTGGCTTAGCATTAATTCCATTTCTTTTATTTTTTGGTCGGTTGCCATAATGTTTTTTTTAAGTCCTTTTTTTCTTTCCTTACTTATTTTAAACTGACTTTTTTCATCTAATAATTCTTGGTAGTAGGCTTTGCCTCCCTCCATTTCATTCTTTTTTTCTTCTATTTTTTGTTGAAAGTACCATTCTTGTGTGCCAAAACTTGTGCTATTTTTTTGATTGGATAAATCTTTTAGTTGTTCTATTTCTTGCCAGTCATATTGTTTTATTTCTGCTTCTCCATTTGGTTTTTCTTTTATTTTAGGGACTAGTCTTTTGGATCCATTATTATTTTCTTCTTTTTCAAACACTATCTTCCCTTTATCATCTGTTTCATATACTGGTAAGAATATTGGTTGATCTTTTTTTACTGAATCTATTATTTGTCCTGTTTTTTCATCTGCTAAATACATTGTTGCTTGGTCTTCTTCTGTGTGTTGAATTAATTTTCCTTCTGAATCTTTTTCGCCAGCATATCTGTATGCTTGAAACTTATTTTTTTGGTCTTTTCCTTCTAGTCTATCTCCTGCTGCGAATATTGGTCTTACGAATTCGCCTAAGTGCATTACTACCGGTCCTCCCTCTGTTACTTCTGCTGCAAAGTCTATTGCTCTTTTAATTTCATCCACTGATTCTTTTCTTGATTCTTCTTTAAATCCTTGTTGAGTAAATCCTGATATTGGTCCTACGTTTGGAGTTGCATGTGTGCTTAATTCTACCTGGTTTACTTTTGCTATTTCTCTTATTGCTTTTCTTTCATCTGAGCCGTATGTTCCGGGAGTTAAATTTTCTCCATATCCTTTCCCTTTTCCCCAGAATCCTAATTCAACTTTTGATATTCCTGCTCGTATTTTTGCTTTTAATTCATCGAGTTGATCTTTCATTGGAGCTGTTGAAAAACCAATTTGTCCTAATGGAACTCCTTCAATTTCTTTTCTGTCTAAAGAATGATAATAATCAGTCATACTGTTTTCCCTCTTTTTTACCTATTTAAACTTTTCTATAAAAAGTTTAAGCTCAGAACGCAGTGATGTTGTAAACTTTTCTATAAGGTTAAGCTCAGGAAGTAATTTTTAATCCATTAATTAATTTGTCAAAAACATTCATTGCGTTTGTTCCATTTCTCATCATTTTTAAAACAAAGTTAAATGCAACATTATGTAATCCGTTTTCTGCAGGGCACTCTGAAATCATAACCTCTCCCAATCCTGCAATGTTTTTTTCTCTTATGTTTTTCATCCATTCTAATGAAAACGCGTATGCTTTTGCTTCTTCTTCAATGTGATTTAAAGATGCGGTTTGTAAATGGCCGATTTCATGACCAATAGTTAACATTACTTTTGCTAGTTCGTTTTTTAAAACAAAAATTCGGGATGTTCCTTGTTTTCTGTTTATACAAAATCCTTGTATTCCTTTTTGCCATTGTCCTTTAAAAAATTCATAGGCTGTTTTTAATTCATCAGAATTACATAATTTTAAGCTAAAGTTTGTTGGTAGTTTTTTTCCTGCTGTTTCAAAATATGCTTCTTCTATGTGGGGTAATAATTCTTCTGCGTCATCAACAAATCTTGTTTTTTTATTTACGAATTCTCCTGGATTAAATATTTGAAATTTGTGTTGGCTTCCTTTTTGTGATTCTATTGCTTGCATTTTTATTTTTAGTTCTTCTTCAGCAGATTTTTGGTTTAGTGCATCATAAATTCCGTCCCCAAATAAGCTTGCTGAAACATAGGGTGTGGGTTCTGGTTGGTTTGGCATTTCAATTCCGTCTAAAGTTTGGGGTGGTTCTCGTCTTGGTGCATAAGGCATCATATTAAATCCATCTACTTGTTGTGGAGAATTAGTATTTCCAAAAGAATAGGTTTCAGTTAGTGATAATGTTTCGCTTATTGCTCCGTCTGGATGTTGAGTTGTTGTACGGGACATTGTTCTTGAGGTTAGGGTGTTGGTTTGACTTTGTAGATTGCCATAATCTTGTGGTTTTTTGTCTCTTCCGCCTTGGTATCCTCCTGCATTGGCCATCATTGTTGGAGCTCTTCTTCCTGCATCTTTCCCTCCGTTTCCTATTGGAGCTCTGCCTCCAGCATATCCGCCTGCATTGGCTATTGGGGCTTTGCCTCCGACATATCCTCCTGCTGATGCGGCTTTACTGCCACCTCCTTTATATCCTCCTGCACTCATCTATTACATCTCCTAGTTCTCCTGCTTGTTGCATGCAGTAATTTCTTAATTGTCTTGATACTGGGTCTCCCTGATCGCGATTACGTGCATCAAATCTTGTTGCTATTGTTGCATATGCTGTTTGGGTTGTGGTATCTTCTAAATTCATGGCTTTTAGTGCGGTTAGTGCAGCAAAGGTCTGTGTCTGCAATCATTCCTAATATTGCTACGGTTCTTGCTTCTTGTAAAGGTTTTAAATAGATTTCATTAGCTAATAATGCATTTAGCATGGGCGCTACCATATCTGGTTCTGGTTTAGAGCTTAGTAACACTCTGTATGTTGCTTCTTCTTCTGTAATTGTTGGTTCTTGTGACATTTTTGTCTCACTATGTACTTTAAATTGGTTTTAACTTATAAACACTCGTAGACATCACAATGGAAATGCGAGACATTTAAGTCATTTTAACAAACCTTTTTATATAACAATTAATTTTTTAATATAAATGACAATTAAAATAATGGACACAACTCTTAGAGATGGTGAACAAACTCCTGGTGTTGCATTTTCTACCGAAGAAGAAATCGAACTTGCAACTTTTTTACTTGAACAAGTAAAAGTTGATTCTGTTGAAATAGCGTCTTCTTTAGTTTCAGAAAATGATGCTGAAGCAATTAAAAAATTAACAAAAAAGTTTCCAGATAAAATTGAAGTTTTGTGTTTTGTTATGGAAAAAGCAGTTGATTGGTGTGTTAATGCAGATGCTAAAATAATTAATCTTTTAACAAAGGGTTCTTTAAAACATGTTGAGAAACAATTAAAAAAAACAGCAGAACAACATTTGGAAGATATTGAAAAAGTAGTTATTTATGCTCAAGAAAAAGGTTTAACAAGTAATGCGTATCTTGAAGATTGGTCACAGGGTATGCGAGATTCAAAAGAGTATGTAATTAAACTAATAAAAAGATTAAATGAGTTAAACATTAATAGAATTATGTTGGCAGATACTTTGGGGATATTAAATCCAGAAAAAACTTTTGAATATGTAACTGAATTAATTAAATTATTTCCTGATACAAATTTTGATTTTCATGCTCATAATGATTATGGTTTTGCAACTGCTAACAGTTGTGCCGCGGCTAAAGCTGGAGTAACTACCATCCACACAACAGTTAATGGTTTGGGAGAACGTACAGGTAATTCTGATCTGGCTGAAACAGTAATAACCTTAAAAGATTTATACCATCTTAATACAAATGTGGATGAATCTAAACTTGGAGAAATTAGTGAAAGAATAGTTGAAATAACTAAAGTAAACCTTGCTAAAAACAAACCGATTTTAGGAAAGAATGTTTTTACTCAAACTTGCGGAGTTCACGCTGATGGAGATATTAAGGGAGATTTATACAAAACTAAATTATCTCCTGAAAGGTTTGGTAGAGTTCATATTTATGCATTAGGAAAAAATGCAGGTAAAGCATCTATTAAAAAGAATTTAGACGAACTTAATATTGAGTTACCGGATGAACAGATAAAGATTCTTTTGGAAAAAGTTAGAATAAAGAAACATACTTCTAAGGAAGAGTTTAAGAAATTAGTTGATGAATTATAATTGTTCTAAACTTTTTATATTAATTTTTCAATAAGATTTAAATATAACTTATACTTTTTTAACAATTATGAACGCCAACCCAACTTGCATTGGCAATTCTTATTAGCTTTGCGTTTATTTTGTTATCATATAATTTATATATTAGTTCCTATGTTTTAAAAAAGCAAATGGCATCAATAATAACTGTAAAAAACCTGAAGAAAGTTTACAAAACCCATACGAGAAAGGAGGGTTTGTTTAATGCTATTGGAAGTCTATTTAATAGAAAGTATGAGTATAAACATGCTTTGAAAGGGATATCGTTTGAAATAGAAGAAGGTGCAATTGTTGGCTTTATTGGACCTAATGGTGCTGGTAAGTCTACAACAATTAAAGCATTATCTGGGTTTCTTTATCCGACATCTGGAGAAATAATTTCTATGGGATTTACTCCTTGGAAAGATCGAGTTGATTATGTTGCAAATTTAGGGGTTGTTCTTGGTCAAAAAGCTCAGCTTTGGTGGGATTTGCCTGCAATAGATACTTTTTATTTAAGTAAAGACCTTTATGATATTAAAGAAAGTACTTTCAAGAGTAGATTGAATTTTATGGTTAAGTTATTAGATATTGAAAAAGTAATGCACACCCCGGTTAGAGATATGAGTTTGGGTGAAAGGATGAAGTGTAAATTGGTTGCTGCTTTACTTCATAATCCAAAATTGGTGTTGTTGGATGAACCGAGTATTGGTTTGGATGTTATTGCTAAGGATAAATTCAGGGATTTTATTAAATTAGTTAATAAGAAATACAAAACTACTTTTATAATTACAACTCATGATATGCAGGAAATAGAAAGGTTATGTAAGGACATAATTATTATTAATCATGGTAAAATAATTTTTAATGGATTGTTAAAAGATATTAAAGAAAAGTATTTGTTAAATAAGTTTATTGATGTTAAATTAGAATCAAAAGGGGAAACTTTTAAATTAAAATATTGTAAGGCTGTTGAACAGTCTGAGTACGAAATAAAGATTGAGGTTAATGCAAAGAAGATTAAAGTTAAGGAAGTTATTAATTATTTGCTTTCTAATTATAATGTTGCAGACATTTTAATATCTGACCCGCCGATAGAAACAATAATTCAACAAATTTTTAGGAGTAATAATGGTTCAATTTAAAGGTCTTATGAGGATGGGTTTTAAAGAAGGTATTGTTTATAGAGCTCATTTCTTTGTTGGTTTAATTAAAATCCCGTTAACTTTGATTGCGTTTTATTATTTGTGGAGTGCGATTTTTGGTTTTTCTGGAGTTGAGATAATAAAAGGGTATACTTTTGCTGAAATGCTTATTTATTATGTTCTTTCTATGGTTGTGGGTGCTATTGTTTATTGTGATGTTGATGCTTGGATGAATGAGGAAATTAAAAATGGTGAGTTGGTTGGTGATTTTTTAAGACCTATGGCTTATGTTTGGCAACTTTTTTATAATTATCTTGGATTAAGAGTTTTAGCGTTTTTGATAGAAGTACTCCCCGTATCAATTATTGCGTTATTTTTTTTAAATATAACTTTGCCTTCTTTACTTTTTGGAATATTATTTATTATCGCAATAGTTCTTGCAATGTTTATTAATTATTTTTTTACTTTTTGTGTGGGTCTTACTGCTTTTTGGCTTAAAGAGATTCAGGGCATAAGAAGAGTAAAAAATGTTATTGTTGCATTTTTAGAAGGTGCGTTAATTCCTTTAACTTTTTTCCCTTTGATTTTTCAGGATATTTTTAAGTATCTTCCTTTTCAATATTTGCGTTTTGTTCCAATCAATATTTTTCTTCAAAAATATGCTTTGTCTGAAATAATAATTTTATTAATAATTCAACTTGTTTGGATTTTTATATTTTTTATACTTGCAAAAGTAGTTTTTAAATTTGCGTTTAAGAAATTTGCAGGGGCGGGAGTATAATGTCGCTTTTAAAAATAATAAAACGTGCAATGATATTGAGAATATCTGAAGACCTTGCTTACAAATGGAATTTTTTCATTAAGTTTATTGCAGTAATGCTTCAAGATTTTATTGGTCCTTTGGTTATCTTATTAATTTATACTACTACTGCAGGTATTCCTGGCTGGAGTTTTCATGAATTTATTTTGTTTCAAGGTACCTTGACTTTGGTTTTGGGGTTGGGTCATTTGTTTGCAGTTATGATTCCTGTCGAGGTTATGCATAATGTCAGGCAGGGGACGTTTGATAAATTTTTGTTAAAACCTCTTAATACTTTAGTTTATTTAACAGCGTCAGCTTTTAATTGGGATGGTCTTGCTCAAATTTTTGTTGGGTTAGCTTTAATTATTTTTGCGTTTATTAAACTTGATTTGACTATTTTTTCTTCTAATTTTGTATTATATATGATCTTGATACTTATTGGATTTTTATTTCAGTATGCTATGATGATTTTAATTTCGGCTTTGACATTTTTATGGGTTCAGTCTTGGGCATTGTTAGATTTGTTTTTTAAATTAAGTGATTTTGCTAGATATCCCTCAAGTATTTATGGAGGGAGTTTGCAATTCTTTTTAACATTTTTATTTCCTATTGCAATTTCTGCTTTTTTTCCGGTAGAAGTTTTATTAAGAGGTTTTAATCTGATGTTATTACTTAAGATGATTGTACCTGTGCTTGTATTTTTTATCTTGTCAATATTTTTATGGAATTTAGCTCTTAGAAAGTATACTAGCGCGGGTGGTTAGTGTGCTCTTTTTCAAAATAATATATAGACAATATTTAAAAACGAATTATACTCTCTTATATTAGATGAGAATAAGATTTAATACTGAAAAAGTTTCTGAAGAGCCAGAATATCATGAAGAACGGGTGTGGCCTTTTGAAGATTTTCTCGATTAAATTTGTTTTAGAAGTTTTGGTGCATATTGTTTCATGAATTTATTTCTTTCTTTATCTTCTGTTATGGTTCTTTTTAATGCAACACGAATTCTTGGGTCATCTTGAGATAATGCATTAGTTAATCTTTCTTTGAATTTACTTAATCTTTCTTCATCTGGGTGTTCTGCGTTTACTAATGAATCTAAATTAAATTGTAAATGGTGGTGGGTTGTATTTAGTATTAATATCCCTTGTATTACTCCAAATTCTAACATTTGTTCTTCAGAAGTTCTTGTACGGAGATAGGTATCTAAAGCTCTAAGAATATGTGATCCATATGAACTTCGTAAACTGGATCTAGTGGGTTCAATATCCCTGCCTTGATGTATTTTTTGAGTATATGCATTTATTAACTCTCCTGCATCACGAACCATTTCGGTTCTTTTTTTATCTTTTTCGCCAGGGATTGTGGTCTGTCTTCCGATGTATGTTACTGCTAATGGCATAGAATGTTGTTTTTGGTTTTATTTAAAAAGGTTTTTCTTATAAGCTTAGTTTATTTAACTTTCTTAATAATGTTTCATATCTTAATTTAATTCTTTTTGCAGTTTTTGAAATGTTATTGTCATTTTCTTTTAATTTTACTTTTAGATATTCTTTTTCAAATTCTTCTTCTGCTTCTTTTAGTGACATTTCCATGTCAGGTAGTTCATCTACAATATTTTTTGAAATTCTTGGGGTGGCTTCATACATTTTTTCTATTTTTTCTTCTCTTAAAACATCTTCATAATGATGCAAGACATTACCAATTATGTCTTCGACCTCTTTTTGTTTTAGATAGTAAGGTTTGAATAATTCTTTTCTTATTTTTCTAACTCTTGTTTTATCAATTAATCTGTGTATGCTTCTTCTATCGACTCCTGTTAAACGTGCTACTTCTGAAATGTTTCCATGTTTCATTTGTAATAATTTTCTTAAGAATCTTTGTTTGAACTTTTTTTTTGCTTCTTTAAATGAGAGATAAAAATCTATTTTTAAACCAAGTAAAGGTGAGTTTAGTAATTTGTCGGAAATATCACCTTTTATTTCTTCCATTCTCACTCCTAAATATTTTTTCATTGCGTCATCTATTACGGGTTGTATTTTTTTTTCTAAAACTTCTTCAAGCATTTCTTTTTTCATGTTACTTACTTTATTGTCTCACTTATAAACTTTTCTTGGGAAAATTTAATTTAATGATCAAGGGCATAATATTTTCAAAAATCCGTTTCACTATTATTAAATAGTAAGATAACTTAATAAACCTTCTTTTCAATATTTAACTTAATGGAGTTTAAGATTCACAAAAGGGAGAATAAAGACCTTGGTAAGTATGACACTGAGGCCTTGCATATAGCGAGAAGGTTTGCTAAAAAGTTGTATGCTGAATTTGGAACTTTTTTGAAGGCTGTTGTTTTATTTGGTTCTTCTGCTAGGCAGAACTCAGATAATGATGTTGATGTTTTAGTGGTGGTAGATGATGTTACTCTTGTTATGGGTGCAGAAGTTGCTGAAACTTATAGAATTATTATTGAAAAGATTATTGTTTCTGTTTCTAAAAGATTACATGTTACTACTTTAAAACTTACTAGTTTTTGGGAGTATGTTAGAGCGGGTGACCCAATTGGAATTAATATTTTAAGAGATGGTATTGCTTTGATGGATACTGGTATTTTTGATCCTTTGAAACTTTTATTAATGGAAGGAAGGATTCGTCCTACTTCTGAATCGGTTTGGACATATTTTATGAAAGCGCCAAATTCGTTGCATAATTCTCAGTGGCATATCTTAAAAGCAGTTGGTGATTTGTATTGGGCTGTTACTGATTCTGCTCATTCTGCTTTGATGTCTACTGGAGCTGTACCACCTTCTCCAAAGCATATTCCTGATTTGTTAAATGATACTCTTGTTTCTAAAAAGTTAATTTCTGTTGAATATCCAAAAATTGCTAAAGAGTTTTATGATATTATGAAAAAGATTGACCATCGTGAAATTCAAACTATTTCTGGTGCAGATTATGATAGGTATTACAAAAAAGCGGTTAAGTTTGTTAATGAAATGCAAAAGATTGTTGATAAGTATAAATTAGGAGAATAGTTTTTTAAGAATGAATAAAACTCAACATTCTAAAGAGATTCGTTCTGAATCGAAGTTTATTTGGCAGACTATTTGGTTTATTATTACCCTTCCTGTTTTATTAATTCTTGTTTTTGCAAAAAAGCGTAATGTGTCTGAATTAGTTAAACCAATTAAACAATTTTTTCTTTTTATTTTTGAGGCAAAAGTTACTTTTTATTTAATTTTAGCAAACTTAATTGTTTTTATAATTGAAATTATTTTAATCACTCTTAATCCTGATAATATTAATCAGTTTATTTTTCAACCCCAACATTTGTGGACGTTTCAACCAATTCCAATTGTGGCATCTTGGTTTCTGCATGCGGGCATATTGCATTTTTTAGGTAATATGTTGTTTCTTTTTATTTTTGGAAGAGTTGTTGAAAAAGAGTTTGGAGTTAGAATGCTTTACATTTATTTTGCTGCTGCAATTTTTGCTGATATCTTTTCTGCCGTTATGGGTTTTGGGGGAATTGGTGCTTCTGGTGCAATTGCTGGTTTGATAGTTACGGGAATTCTTTTGAAACCGTTTTATATTACTTATGTTATGGGCGGTATTCCTCTTCCTTTATTTTTAGTAGGTTGGTTAGCTATACTTGCGGATATTACGGGAGTATTAATACCTAAAGAAACTATGATTAATCATTTTGCACATTTAGGTGGGTATCTTGTTATTTTATTAATTGTTTTTTTGTATCTTATGAAAATAAAAAGAAGATGGTTAAGGGGTTTTGGATAAATCTTATTATTCTTATTCTTGTATTGTTATTTGGGTTTTTAGTTTAAGCTTCCATTCTAATCTTTAATTTTCCTAATGCCCTATTTTGTATTTGTCTTACTCTTTCGGTTGTTCTTTCGATGTAATGTGATATTTCTTCTAAAGTTCGAGGGGGGTTTCCATCTAACCCAAATCTTAAAGTTAGTATTTTTTGTTCTCTTTTAGCTAAGTCTCCAACATTTTTAAACAAACCAGCGTATTTTTCGTTTTTTTCTAATTGTGCCCCTGGTTTTTCTGCGGTTTCATCTGCAATTAACTCTCCTTTTTCTCCGTCTTCTCCAACTTTGATGGATTCATGAATTGATTCGGTGTTTAATGGGGCTGAATTATCATATCCTCTAACTGATTGTTCACTTAAACCTGTTTCTTTTGCTACTTCTGATTCTGTTGGGTCTCTTCTAAGTTCGTGTGTTAACTTAATTCTTGCGGTTCGTATTGTGTGAATGTTACGCTCTGAATTTATTGGTACGCGTATGGTTCTTGCTTGATCTGATATTGCGTTTCGCATTTTTTGTTTTATCCACCAGGCTGCATATGTGCTTAATTTTGCTCCTTTTGTTGGGTCAAATTCGTCTACGGCGATCATTAACCCAATATTCCCTTCGTTAACTAAATCAAGTAATGGTACTCCGTTTCCTTTAAAGTCATGTGCTATTGTTACTACTAATCTTAAATTGTTTTCAATTAAGCGAGTTCTTTCGGCTTCATTTCCATTCGCAAGTTCTCCTTCTTCTTGTATTGTGAGGGGGGTATGTGGTGCAATATTTCCCATGTATGCATTAATGGCGGATTTGTGTGTTCTTGCATCTGCTTCAATTTCTTTATCTTTTGGTGTGGGAGCATCAGATTTTCTTAGTTCAGCAAGGTATTCTCTTCTTTCTTTTTCTTTTTCTGCTTGTGCTCTTTCTTTTAATATTTTCGCTGTTTCTCTTTCTGTTGGAATCTTAATTGTTCCGTCAGTTAGTTCTCTTGCTTGACGTTTTGATAAAATTCGAAAAGGTCGCCTGCCTGATTTGTATCTATAACTTACCGGGGTTACAAGTCCTGCAATTTCTGCGTTTCTTACCCATCTTTTAATTGTGCTAGCACTTCTTTTTGTTGTTTCTACTAGGTCTTCTATGCTTACTCCTCTGGCTTCTCTTCGTATTACTTTTGCAGCAGTCTCTTCATCAAGTTCTCGTAATAAGTTTCTGTAATGTTGATATGAAGGAATTTTTATTTTTCCTTGTTTTATTTTTTCAGCTTCTGCGCAGGATATAAGCCATTTGCATGTTTTTTTATCTTCTAAATAATAAAACTTTGCTGTTTTTAATAATCCTGTTTTTCCCCCAACAAGAAGTAAGTTCGTTGTGTAAAGCACAGGTTTACCTAAAAAGGTAGATAATTGTCTAGTATTCATCCCCTTTTGAGTTGAAATTCTTTCGATTGTGGTTCCTTCTTGTTCTTTTTTATGTCTTATTTGACTAGGAACGTATATCTCTCCGCTTGTTAATACGCTTGCTTCTTTTCTTGTAAGGCGGTTTTTGTAAACTTTTTTTGAACCTTTAGTTTTTGTTGTGAGTGGGTGTAATAATCCCAGTTCTGTTCCTGTATTTATCATTCTATTTATTTTTGAAATCGATAAACCCATTTGTTGAGCAAGGGTTTTTGCTGAAACGCCTTTTTGTTCTTCATTTAATAATTTTAATATTTCTTCTAAGCTTCTATCCTTTTTTAAACGAGCATAACTTACGGCGGAAGGAATATTAAATTCTCTTTTTACAAATCTTTCTGCTTCTTCAGGCATTAATACCCAGCAGGGGTTTTTAGGGTTT
>CAYRWJ010000011.1:0-25258 GCA_964427985.1 uncultured Methanosarcinales archaeon | reverse complement strand
TACAATTAACCTTATATCAATTCCATGCAACATTCCTAATTCAGTTCCTATTTTGATATATTGACTTATGCTTTGTTGAGAAATAGACATTCTTTTTGCAAGGTCTGAAGTTTTTACTTCTTCTGTTAAAGCTTTGGCGTAGTCTTGTTCTACTTGTAATCTTCTTTCATATGCTCCGGGATGTAATTTATGACAGCGTCTTTCAAAACCGTTTATGTCTTTTTTTCCTTTGGTTTTTGATGGGTAAAGTTTTATTTCTTTAGCTTTTACTAAACTTCGATATCTGTGTTGAAACATAGCCAGGGTTATTTGTTTAGATAATCCTGAGTTTTTCCATAAATCTTCTAAACTTTTCCATTCTTCTATTTTAGCTTTTCTTCTTGTTAATGTACATGCTGCTTTTGATGCATGTTTTAATGATATGTATTTTTCTTTTTTCCCAAAACGTGTTTCATACCAGTTTTTCCCTTGGCCTCCAAATGTTTGGTCAAAGTATATTCTGTTCGTTTTTTCATAGAACCAACTTACTGGAATTAAGTGTGCGGTTTGTCGTTGTAATTCATTTATTTTTTCTGCAGAAACATATGTTGTTTTTACTCCTCCCTCGGGTGGTTTTCTCTTTTCTAAGTTTCCCCAGTATCCTTTTTTTTTAAGTTTAAGAAATCTATCAGAACCAATTCCAAATAATTTACAAACGTCAGTTCTTGATAAGTCTTCATCTAAAGGTTCGGGGGTTATACTAGAATATGCTTTTCTTAATAAATTAATTCTTTCAGATTTTTTAACACTGCCGAATTTATCATTTAAACAACTTCTTCTTTGTCGTCTTGACATAAATAAATATTCGAATGCTTCTCGGGGAGTTACTTTTGCGTTATAATTATCTCCAGAAGCCATTTTATGCCTCAATAATAGTTCCGCAATCTATATTTTTTGAAACTATCATTTTCGTCATGTTTCTGTCCGTGTTTAATACCTTTATTTAGGTATTATTGCAAATATTGCTACTCCTGCTGCCAATACAATAACTCCTAATGCAGGTAAGTACAAATCACTTTCTCTAAGATCATCCAATGAAGAGCTTTTTTCAGGTGTTGGCGGTGGTGTAACAACATTCCCTGTTTTAATAACAAAAGGACCTTTATCTTCATCTTCTTTTTCTGATGGTTTATCGTTAACAATTTCGCACTTTTCTACTGTTAATGAAGCAGTTGTTGAATCATCTCGTCTTCCATCTCTGTAAACATCTATACTAAACACATAGGTTTTTGTTATTTTTTTCTCTGGTGTTCTTATTGAAAATGATACTATTCTTTCTGCATCATCATCGTCTCCAGAGTCTAAATCAAATGTGTTTTTTGCTTCGAAATTTAGTTCATTGTTTTTAACAATAACTTCTATATCTTCTTCGTCTTGTTCTCCAATATTAATTACTTTTACTTCTAGTGTTGAACTTCTTGAACAACTTACTCTTGTTGGGGACATTATTACTCTATCTAACATTAATTCATGTTTTTCTTTTTCTACTTGTAATTTAATTACCCAATCAATTTCATGCATATTGCCGTCTTCGTCTTCACCCTCAACATGAATGTTGATATCATATTCTTTGTCTTCTACTAACATTGGTATTGTGAATTCTAAGTCAATATTTTCTTCATCTTCTTCATCTATGTCGGTTTCATCACTTTCTAAATCTAAGTCATCACCTTCATCGATGTCTTCTATTTCTATTTCAATTAATACATCTCTTAATTCGCTATCTTCCAATAAGTTTTCAATTTCAAATTCAAATCTTATTTCACTTCCTGGTTTTGCGTCTTCTTTTATTGTATCACCATTACTAACTTCGTCTCTATCTCCATCTACTTTAACTTTTAATTCTTTGATACTTATTGCAGAGTTTGGATTTAGAAATACTTCAATTGTTTTATTTACATTTGCTTCAGTTATTAGTATTTCTCCAATCTTATGATTTTGTGTGTTTTCATTTTCTGGTATTTCTAAACTTATTTCAATATTTTGTGATGCATCAATGTTTAATCCACCTATTGCTGTAGGGGTTATTGTTGCATTGTATTCTGTATCAATTGTGTTGGTGATGGTTATTAATCCTAAATTGTAATCGCCCTCATTTTTGATTGTAATTGATGCACTGTTGTTTTTCCCTCTAATATTTCCTTCAAAGGTTATTGCATTGTTAGCATTAATTAAATATTCGGGGTCTTTTACTGTTAATATAACGGGCATTTGTGTTGTTTGTCCATCAAAGGCTATATCTAAATTTCCAGTATAAATTCCACTGGTTTCTGTTATTCCTGTTGGAGTTAGTAAAACATTTTTACTTTCGCCAGGTGTTAAAACAAAATCAGTATCTGATAAAATTACTTTGTTTGAATCAATAATTCCAGTTCCGACTAAATTATTCATTGTTAAACTTAAATTTAAATCAACGTTTCCTGTGTTTTGAATTGTTGCTTGTGCATTAACTCCTTGATTTAAATCATTTAACCATCTTAGTGAAACACTTGAAGGTTTGTTTATTGTTTCGGTTCTTGTTGTTACTATTACTGTTATGGGTTTTGTTATTTCTTGTTCTTGAAATTTAACAATTAAATTTCCATTATATGTTCCTGCACTTATTGTTGAAGGAATTGTAAAGGTTAAGTCAGTTGTTGAACTTGCTCCGATTGCTAATGTTATATCATTTACAACTGGGCTAATTATTTGTTCTGTTCCTTTTGTTAGATTTGTAAGTTCTAAATCTATTGTTAAATCTTTGTCTCCATTGTTGGTAATGCTAAAATCGCTTGTAACTGTGCTTCCTTGTAATCCACTAACTTCAGTATAAGTTATTGTTATACTTCCTTGAATTTCATTTACAACTAAACGAATTGGTGTTACACTTTCTTTTCCGTCATAATTTGTTGTAATGTTTCCAGTATAAATGCCTGATTGTGTTAATGTTGTGGTATAATTAACTTGTATTGTTTCACTTGCTCCAACAGTTAATGTTGAACTTGTGCTTTCAACGGTTGGTACAATTATATTTCCGTTTGCATTAATTAAATTGCTTAAAACATAATCTGCGTTTATTGGTACATTTCCAAGATTTCTTATGGTAAATGATGTTGAAACATTGTTTCCTTGTGTTACAGAAACTTCATTATAAATGGTATTAACTGTTTTATCTCTTGCTATAACTGTTAATGTAACCGGAATAAGTTCGGTAATGTTATCATATGTTAGAGTTATATTTCCAAGATAATTTCCTGCTGCTTTTCCAACAATATTATATTCTATTCCAATTATTGCATTTTCTGTTAAGTTGAATGGTGCAATTCTGGTTGTATTTAATATTGGTAAAATTTCTTCTGTTGCGTTTAAAGATACAGAGGTAAAACTTACGTTTACTTCTGTTAAGTCTACATTTCCATTGTTAGTTAAACTTAATGTTGTACTTACATTATTTTCTTGTATTACATTAACTGTTGCATAGTTTGCAGTAACACTTTCTATTGTTTCTATTACTGTTGAGCTTATTGTGTAGTTGAATTGTTCTCCATTAAGTGTTAGGCTTAGATTCCCTTCATAATTTCCAGGAGTTGTATCTTCAGCCATTTGAATTAAAAGACTTACATTTTCTGTTTCGCCAACATTTAAATTAAATGGGGGTGCAGTTATTCCAACAAGCATAGAATCTGAATCAGCTTCATTATACATGTTTGTCATGTCTGCTTGAATATTAATTAAATCTACATTTCCATTATTTGTTACACTTACATTAACTGGTAGGTCTATTCCTTGTAATGAACTTATTGGTTCATAGTTTATACTTACTTGTTCATTGATTGGGATTATAGTTACACTTACTTCTTGTACTAAACTTTTCCCTGCGTATGTAATGGTTACAAAACCAGTATAAACTCCTGCTTCTTGTGCAGTTGGAATATCATATTCCATTTCTATGATTTCATTTTCTGCAATTCTTATTTGAGTATTTGTTGTAGGTAATGTTATGTCTGAACTATCTAATAAATCTCCTTTTGTATTCATAAAATCCGAAACAGCTATTGTAATTGGATCTACGTGTCTGTTTCCTAAATTTCTTAGTGTAAAATTTGTTTTTCCTGTTTTTCCTTGTATTACTGAAATGGGAATATAACTATCAATAGATATATTTATGTCTTCAGTTTCAGTTATATCGCAGGCAGAATTTAATACAACAAAGTAACCTTTTCCTGCTTCTAATTGTGCAACTGCTTGAATGTTATTATTAACGTCCCAACCCATTACTTCTCCTTTAACATTACACTTTTCTTTAAATATGTTTGCGGAAATTCCTTCGTATGGACTTCCAATAAGATGTGTTCCAGCACTTAATGTTTTATCAAAAGTTTCATAAGCACTAAATTGGTAATCATAACTTATTGAACATGCAGTATTTGAATATATTCTGTATCCTTTTCCTGCTTCTAAAGTTGTAACATCATCAAAGCTTTCAGATGTTGAAGTAAATCCTTTTACTATTTGGATTCCTGAACATTGTGCGTTTAATGCAGTAACACTTATTGATTCAGAATAGGGTGAAGATATTTGATTCCATCCTTGAACTAAATCTAATGTTTTGTCTAAATTGATTAATAATTTAAATGAAACTGGGGCAAAAATGCCTGTGTTATTTTGTAAGTTACCTGTAATAATGTACTCACCTGTTGGATAATCTCCAGAAAAAGTTATATTTTCTTGTATTCCGTCGATGTCGTAAATTGCAGAATCTACAAGTTGTAAATTAGAACCATTTATGTAAGCAATTGGGTTGATTCCTTTTGAAGTATTAATTAAATATTCTGTATATTGTGGTTTATCAGAATAGTATGCTTCTAATTCTACTTGGGTTGTGGACGAACTTGTAAGATATAATCCAAACATTATTTCGTTTAGGGGTTCAGTTGAAACTAGGGTAGGATTAAATTGTAATTCGTAAATGTCTGTAGAATCGTGATCTAAAATAAGTTTGAATCCGTCTGTAAAATTTCCTTCTAGTGGAACTATTGCTCCATTTATGGTTGCATCTATTCCAACATTTTCTAATGATGGCGTTGCTGCAACTAATATGGTGCTTAAAACAAATAGTAATAATATTGGTAGTAGTTTTAATGTATTCATCTTTTTATAACCCCCAAGGTTTTGTGAATCTGTTTTAATCCTCAGATTTAATCTGAAACAGCATTCTTTTTGTTATTTACCAGTAGTATCTGAATTTTCTTTATAAAGTTTTCCGAACTAGATAATAACTTTTATATACTTGTAATTGAGAAAATGAGTTGATGGTTAATCAACAACTTGTTAATTATATTCAGACCTATCACTCAAAAGGATATGCGATCTCTACTTTGCGAGATTTTCTTATAAATGAGGGTTATTCTTCTAAAGATATTGAGGAAGCAATAAATTTAGCATATCATCCAAATCATTTTCAAAAAAGTAAATCTTTAATAATTATTGGGGTAATAATCCTCGCTATTGTTGTTTCTGCTTTAATTTTTGTTATAATAACCTCGTTAGGTGAAGATACAGTTATTTTAGATATTAAAACAACTCCCTTAACCAACACTATATATAAAGGGGAAAACATAGATTTTACTTTTACACTTGACAATGTTGGTTCAAGGGAAAACTTTCAAGTTAGTGTGGTTTATGCTTTAGTTAAAGATAATCTTGAAGAGTTTACTTCTCAAAGAACTATTGATTCTGAAACTGAGGAATTATCTCTTTCATTAACTCCCAAAAAGTTAGGTTTTTATCAGGTAAGAGTTAGAGTTTATTATTTTGAGGAGGTAAGAGAAAGTTCTTTTACTTTTAAGGTACTTCCTGTTTGTGGTGATGGCATTTGTGATGTAGATGATTGTGTTGAAGATTGTGAAAGTGTTAATTCAGTTCCGATTTGTGGAAATAATATTTGTGAAGATGGAGAAGAGGGAGTATGTGAAGCAGATTGTGTTGTTCTTCCTGATTTGTGTGGAAATGATGTGTGTGATGATGGTGAAGAGTCTTCTTGTTCTGATGATTGTGATGTTAATTCTTGTGGAGATGGAGTTTGTGATTCGGATGAAGATTCTTTGAATTGTGATGTTGATTGTCCTATTTCTGAGTGTGGAAATAATGTTTGTGAAGGTGGTGAAACTTCTATTTCTTGTTTAAAAGATTGTAATTTTGATAAGGGAATAAATGCCATGACGGAATATCAAGTTATTAAATATATCCCTGTTAAAGTTGAAGAAAAAGGGGCAGTTCTTGCATCAAAAGAGTGTGGTACTGTTACTGATTCAAGAATTAAAGATACTTGTTTTTATTGGGTTATGAAATCCTCCAATTCTTCTGTTTATTGTAAACAAATTGAAAACCAAAATAAAAAGGATGATTGTTATGTTTCTTATGCGTATAATACTGATGATTACTCTGTTTGTTCAGTTATTAATGACGGTTATAAAAGAGAAACTTGTGATTTATTAGGTAAGTCTCATGATGTAGATAGTGCATATTCATAGAATAAAATCAAACAAAAAGTATATAAATAAATAAAATAAGAAATAGTTAAAGAGTTAAAAATGCAAGTAATGAAAAAAAGAGGGCAGGTAACTCTGTTTATGATAGTTGGAATTATTCTTGTTTTAGTTATTGCTTTATTTCTTTTTGTTTTAAGACCAGAACAATTAAAGAGAAATGAAGCATTTGTTGATGAGGTTTCTTCTGAGTTTTCTCCCGTACAAAACTTTGTTCAGTCTTGTATGAAAAAAACAGGAGAAGATGCAGTAAGAATTTTGGGTGAACGAGGGGGTTATTTGTTTAATGATAATTATCCTCTTTTTTCTTTGTTAAATCCTTCTTTAGATAATCCTTCTGATGCGGATTCTTTTTATATTCATCAAGCGGGTAGGATGCCGGTTCCTTATTGGTATTTTATGGATTCTCCAAATGGACAGGCCATTACTTTTTCTTCTAAAAAGCCAGCACTTAATAGTAAATTTGATGAGGGTGAAGACCGTAATAATCAGGATGTTTCTATTGAGGCGCAAATTGATCGTTATGTTGAGTTAATGCTTTCTGATTGTTTAAATAATTATAAATCTTTAAAAGAACAAGGTTTGGAAATTGAAGAGTTGATTGGGGCACCAATTGCCACTACTTATGTTACTGAAAATGATGTTATTGTTAATGTTCACTTTCCTTTAAATGTTAAGTTAGGGAGTAATTCTGAAATAATTAAAAATTTTGCAACTCATCTTCCTGTAAAATTAAAAGATGCGTATCAATTAGCTGAATTAATTACTGATTCTGAAGTTGATTTCAATTTTTTAGAACACCAAGTACAAGAATTATTAACTTTCTATGGGGACAAGGATTCAGAGTATCTTCCACCAATGTATGATTTTGAGTTTATTTTTGGGGATGAGGGAAATACCTGGGATGTTGCTAGTGTTAAAGAAAATATTAAATTTCTTTTGAGTTATGCTCAATTTTTGCAGGTTGAGGGTTCT
Organism: uncultured Methanosarcinales archaeon; assembly: GCA_964427985.1. Taxonomy (GTDB): domain Archaea; phylum Nanobdellota; class Nanobdellia; order Woesearchaeales; family JABIAG01; genus JABIAG01. The sequence continues at coordinate 17,717 of CAYRWJ010000011.1, read as the reverse complement.
AGAAATTATGATCCCATATCTTTAATTCGTTATGATGCATTACATGATACTAGACAAAGAGTTTATGATAATATGATTTTGCCTTTTTCTTATTATTATTCTGCTGATGAATTAAGTGAGGTGAATTTGGCAAATACTGATATTAATTTTAATTATTTGGGAAATGAAATTTATTTTTATGCAGGAGATGGTGATGAAATCAAACCTGATTTGTTAGGTGTAGATTTTAGTCCTTTTCAGTTTGGTATGCAAAATTATGAAACTTTTTATGATATCTCTTGGCCTGTTTTAGTTACCTTAAAGGACCATTCTGCTTTTAATGGGGAGGGGTTTGTTTTTCAATTTGGATTAGAGGGAAATTTAAGGGATAATGACCCAGTTAATTCTTCTTATACTCCAAATGTTTTACGTCTTGAAGTTCCAAATTTATGTGATGTTGGTGCGAGGTCTGTTAACGTTTCGGTTAACGTTTTTGATGATAATTGTGTTGATAGAACTTGTCAAACTGTTTCTGATGTTACCGTTTCTCTTATTGTTGATGAGGGATCTTGTTTTTTGGGTAATACTAATGCATCTGGAACTCTTAATGCTTTGTTCCCTACTGGCTTTTTGAATGGTCAAGTTAAAGTTTCTAAAACTGGTTATTTGGGTGAAAGTGTTGCATATGCTCCTGATATTACTGAGTATACTATTAATGATTTTAAGCCAATGAAAAATATGAAAGTTTCAGTTCTTAAAAAAATTATTAAAAAAGAAAATTATGCTTGGAATGTTTTTGAAGAAGAGGCAGTTCCTTTGCAACCTGGTGATGAAGCAGTAATTACATTTACTAGGCTTGGTAATTTTGAAGAAGATGATTTTTCTACCGCTTTATATTTGACTGCTGATGAACTGGTTAAAGAAACATTATTTGTTAATGGTAGGTATGAAATTAAAGTATTGTTATTAGGTCCTCCTGACCCTGCTTTTAATGCGGAGTACATAAATAATATTGAGTCTTTGAGGGATGACGGTGTTTCTGAAGAAAATGTTGAACTTTTACAAAGAATTTCAAGTGTTGGAGATTATGCTGATAGACCTCATAGTGGGGCAGTTCAAAAAATGAAAGGTGGAGTGAGTTTTGGATTTATTAATGAATCCGACCCAGGTTTGCCTGTTGAATTTACTAAAGGACAAATTAAGAATGGTGAAGAAATTGTTTTGTATGTTATAGAACTTAAAGATTTAAATATGTCTAATATTGATGATTTGATTATGGTTTCAAGCTTGGATGAACTTACTAGGCAGAATGTGGAGGCTTTAATTCCTGAGGTAAGATGAGACTAATTAATATAATTGCATTAATGTTGGCAATGTTGGTGTTAGTTACGCCTTTGTCTTTTGCTGTTTCTATTTCAGGGTATGGTTATGGAACAAGTCAAGTTGTTGATTATGTTAAACCACAAGATACAATTACGTTGAGAACTCAAATTTCCGGTATTGATGCGGGTGAAGGAGAAATGTCTTATCGTCCTTTAATTGGCAGTCCTCAAACTTTTACTTGTGCAGATAATATTTGTTTGTTAACTCTTAATCAAAGAACTTTTGATTCTCGTCCTTATGAATACTTAACTAGGTTTGATTATTCGGGGGGAAGACAGGATAGAACTATTACTCTTTACTCAGATGTTTTAGGAGCTAAAGTTACTTCTGCTTATGTGGATCAAACTTTAGTTTCTCCAGATGATAGTGTTACTTTTACTATTTCTGCTCATGATGATGCTTGTTCTGTTGCGGGTTGTTTGGGTACTTGTACGGGAATTAGGCAGATTAATGTTTATCAAGGAAGTATTACAAATAAGGTTTATGAAATTCCAGTTTTACAAACTAATTGTGATGAAACAATTACTGAAGTAATTTCTGTTTCTGATTTAAATTTACAAGAAGGGACTAATAGTCTAATTTTTGAGGCCATTGATACTTTTGAGAATGTTCCGCGTGACAAAAAAACTATTTTAATGAATTTGGATTCTGTGGCGCCAGTAATTAATGATGAAGATTTTTCTTTGGTTAAGGATGGTGAAACAATAGAATTTTATAAAGTTCCGGTTAGTAATGTTGAACTTATTTTTACTATTTCTGAAAGCTTTCAGAGTATTAGGGCTGACCTTTCAGATTTTGGATTGGGTGTTGTGACCCCAACTTGTAGTCAACTTTATTGTAGTTATGATTTAACCACTCTTAATTTGGGGAGTGTTTCTGAGGGAAATAAAAATATTGAAATACTTGTTGAACTTACTGATTCGTTAGGTAATAAGGGAACGCAAACTTTGAGAAGTTCTGTTGTTGTTGACCGTTCTGGTCCTGTTGTAAGCAGTGTTGAAATTTCTGATGTTTTAGTTGATGGCTTGCCTGCTTTTGGTTCGGGTACTGAAATTGTGGTTGAGTTTGATGATGTTGCTGGTGTTGAAACTACGTTTATGGATTTTTCTTCAGTTAATCCGTCAAAAAGTTCAGTTAGGGGTGTTTGTGTAGAGAATGTTTGTACTTTTCCAGGTGTTAGTTTAGTTAATGAGGGAATTAAAACAATTACAATTAGTACTTCAACTGAAGATATTTTAGGTAATAATTTGGCTTCTGCTTATTCATTTAATGTTTATGCTGATAAGACCATTCCGTCATTAACAGATATTTATTTTGTTGGTTTTGAAGAAACCGCGATTGAAAATTATCCTTCAAGGGGTGATACTTTGAAGATTGTTGCAGTTTTATCTGGTGAAAAAGAAATTTTTGCTTTTGGTAACTTTTCTAAAATTAGTGATGAAGGTTTGATTGAGGCAGATTGCGATGGTGGAGAAGGTGTTTCAGGTTGGAGTCCTAGTTCAAGAGATTATGCTGAACAATATAGTAGAGGGTATGGTGATGATGGTTCATCTAGTTCTTCTAGTCCTTCTAGTCCGTCTTCTAGTCCTGTTGCAACTTCTGATCAAATTGTGTGTGAGTGGGAGGTTGAGGTTACTAGTTCGGGAAGTGCTATTGATGAAACTGTAAAATTGTATTTTGTTGATCCTTTAGAAAATATTATTACTGAAGAAGTTTCAATTCCTAATATTTATGGTGTGGAAGAGGAAGAAAATCCAAACTATTGGACTTCTAGTGTTAGTTGTTCTCCAAATAGGTTGGATAGGGCTGTTGGTGAATTGATTGAGCAACAAATGTTTTGTTCTGTTACTCTTACTTCGTTATCTTCACAGCCCCAAACTATTTTGGATATTGAATTGGATGATTGTGATGCTGATGACTTTTTGAATGATGCAGAAATTGGTAACGAACTTACTACCCATCCTTATTTGAAATTGACTTTTGATAAAGATGAATATGAAGTTAATTCTTTGGATGTGAATTGTTCTTTAGAAATTTCTACTGTTACTGGAAATAATTTAGTTTCTAATACTGAAATGGAATATGTTATTATTCCTGTTACTTTTTTTAATAGTCCTTTTGGACTTCCTGATGAAGCATTGGAAGCGGAAATTCAGGGTGTAATTGATGAATGGGTTGATGGCGGTCTTGGACAAGCACTAAAATGGTTGGGTTTATTAAATGATGTAGCTAGTACTATTTGTAAGACTGTTGATACCTGGAATAATGCTGCGGCGATTATTTCTATTGCTGCGGGTCCTACTCCCGATCCTTGGGGTGTTCCTGCAAGAGCTGCTGCAGAGGTGACGGATACTTCTGCTTGGCTTTCTAAAGAGACTTTAACTCAGTTTTGTGATTTTGTTAATTGTCGTATGACTAATGACGATACTAAAACAGGATTAGGTGGTGCAGGTCAACTTATAGGCGGCGGAGTTCCTTGGAGAGAAAACTTGCAATCTATTATGAGTCTTGGGCCTGTTGGAGACACTCTTGAGCAAACTCTTGGCGTTAATATGGATACTTATTTTGATGTAAAAAATAATGTTTATCTTTCTGCTGTGACTTTATGTGTTCCTGGACTTATTTATAATTTAGAAAAATATCGTCAAATTCAGTGCTTTTATGGTTATTGTTTGCAAGATTTAACTGCTACGGGGATTCCTGCTAAGTCTTGTGAAAAACAAAAGGCATATCTTGAGTGTAAATATTTTGTTACACCTGCGTTTAAATTATTTTCAATAGTTAATCTTTTTGATGATTTAATGGAAACTGTTAAAAGTATTGTTTCAGATCCTTTTGCAGCGTTGGGTTTTATTGCTAATCTTGTTTGTTCCCCTTCTCAGGCAACTTGGACTCCTTGTCGGGTGGTTCATGTAATTACTGTTGCGTTGGATACTTGGGAGAACGTTCAGGAAATTTGGGGTGAGTTTGAGGGTTTTTCTGATGATTATTGTAAAGAATTAGAAGATAGTTCGAGTAGTATTTCATCTAGTGATAGGGGGTATGTAGGTTAAAATGGCATTAGAAATTGCATTAGCTGCATTGTTTGGTGGTGCAGGTGGGTTACTTAGGGCTGTTGTCGGATTATTTAAGTCTATTAAAGATAAGAAAAAATTTGATTTGAAACATTTTTTGTTAACACTAGTTTTTGGGGTTTTGATTGGTATGGTTACGGGTATGTTGCTTAACTTTTTTGATTGGCGTCTTCCTTTTGTTGCAGGTTATGCCGGAACTGATGTGCTTGAAGGTATTACAAAAATATTTAAGTCAGGTAGGGCTTATGGATTAATTACAAAAAAATGATAGAACGATTATTTACTTCAAAGATAAGAGTTAAATTGTTAGAACTTTTCTTATTTTCAGAAGGTTCATTTGGAATTAGAGAACTTGAAAGAAAGTTAGGTTTATCTGTTAGTGCAGTTAAGAGAGAACTCGATAATCTTAGTGAAATTTCTATTTTAGTTAAAGAAAATAAAAAGTTTAAAATTAATCCTGCTTGTTCTTTTTTGGATTCACTAATTGATATTTTTTTAAAAACTGATTATTTTAAGATTGAATTTGAAAATATTTTTTTAAAAGTTAAGACAAATTTTGTGTTTGTATTTGGTAGTTTAGTTAATTCTGATTTTAATGCAGATAGCGATGTTGATTTGTTTGTTGTTGGGGAGTTAAGCATGACGTATATTATTAAATTATTAAATTCTCTTGAAAAAAAGTTAGGGCGAGAAATAAATGTTGTTGTGTGGTCTCTTAAAGAATTAAAAGAGGGAAAAAATAAATCTTTTATTAAAGATATTGCTAAAAAGCACATTTTGATGATTAAAGGAAAGGAAAATGAACTTCGAAAAATTATTGGAAGAAAATAAAATAAAAGAAGTTGTTAAAACAAGTTTGGACTTGTCTTTGGCAGAGAGAGATTTAGTTGTTGCTCTTCATAATTTTGAAGCAGGAGATTTTGATTGGACTTTATCTATAGTTTATAATGCAGTTTTACAAGCTTGTAGAGCTTTTATGTTTAGTTTGGGTTTTCGTCCTGTTGGAAAAGACCAACATAAAACTGTTTTGGAGTTTGTAAGATTGACTAGTTTGGATAAAAATTTAATAGATTATTTTAATACTATTAGAAAAACAAGACACATAGTTGTTTATGATACGCCAGGTGTTGTTTCAGAAAATTTAGCTAATGAAACTATTAATAAAGCAAAAGAGTTTGTTCAAGAAATTAGAACACTTGTTCACAAAAATTGAACACATGAAAAAGTTTAATAACTGAAGAATTAATAAAAAGAAAAAATGAAAACTAAAATGTTGTTTACATTAACTATCATTCTACTAGTTTCACTTCTAGTATTTACTTCTTGCAAAGAAAAAGAAATAGAACGGTTTAGTGATGATGATGGGGGGAGAGAAGAGGCTGATACTCAGGGTGGAACTCCTTCTGCTCATACTCTTGCGGGTTCTACCAATATTGGTGGGGGTTATTCATATACTTCTTTAATGGGAGATTATGGGGGGTTGGTTAAAGTTACTGATAGCACAGGTAAAACTATTGGTTATACTAAATTAGAGACTGCTGAGCAATCTGCGACTATTCCTATGATGGCTGGTGAAACATTAACTGTTGAAGGGGGATTGTATAAGACTAAAGAAGAAGCTAAAAAAGCACAAACAAGTAGTGCTTCTTCGTTTAGTGGAAATAAAAAAGGTTCAGATGTTCCAGATGAAAAAGACAATGAATATGTGAGAACTATGGGTGCGGATGGTAGTATTACTAAAAAAAATAAAAAGTCAGGTTTAATAGTTATAAGTATGTATAGACAAACAGTTAGGGGAGGAGAGGTTAGTGAGAATGGTGTGTCTGTTTGGCGTACTGATTATTTTAAAGAAAAAGGAACTACTGATAAGTTTCAAGATGGTACGCTTATGAAATATACTCTTAGTTATGCTGATGATGGTGGTAATAAGAAAGAGGCAACTATGACTTGGGCAGGGGCAGGTTATTCTTGTGATGGTTGTGAAGGTAATGTTGCTTTTACTCGTTATCATCGTCAGCAGAATTGGAATCATGTTATGAGTGCTGGTCAGGCTGGTAAGTCTTGGTCGCAATTGTCTTCTATTTTTGGTTTGGATGAAAACCTTGCAGAGTGGCGTGCTGAGGTTGATATGATGTTTCATAATGCTTTTTTAGGTGGTTCTGAGTATTGGGCTGAGGCTCTTTGTATGGCTACTTCTGATATTAGTTCTGATCAGAATGTTATGTTTTCTTTTAATGAGGATGGGATGTTAACACAATCTGCTTCTATTTATGCTACTAAACAGTTTGTTGCAACTGCGGATGGTAATCAATGGTTATACCGAATTTCGTTTTTTATAAGAAATCCTTCGCGAGCTACATCTTCAAGTATTCTTAGTAGTGGGAGTAGTAGTTCAGGTGTTGTTTCTCGTAGTGCTGGAGCTGATTTGTCTAGTGATGAGGGTGAGGTTTGGAATACTGTTAAAAAGGCAGGTAAGAAAATTTCTAATGAACGTACGGGTTCTTCAAAAACTGCTTATGCTGATGTTGATTTTGAGTATGATATTCAGTTTAGAGGGGATAGAACTTTTAATGTGTTTACTGATGGTGATGCTGTTGGTAGTGGCGACCAAATTTCTTATGCAGGTGATGAGTCTTTGGCAACGTATTCTGCTTACAATTATAACCAGGTTTGTATTGTGTTTATTGGTGCTAAACCTATTGATGCGTTTTATGAAGAGGTTGATGAAGTTTGTACTTCTATTGTGGATGTTTCTGGATCTTCTGCAACAGCAATTTCTTTCGATTGACCATAAAAATAAAAACATTTATATACTTGCTTTCTATACTTTTTAATCTACAACATGGATTTTAAACTAAAAAAAGCATTTTATTATACCTCTTTGGATTTGAAAAAAGATCAAGAGACTATTTTAGTTAGTTTGAACCGTCCGTTTTTTATTAAAAAGGGCATTTTACCTAAGGTTGGTAAATAAAAACATTTATTAATTTCTACATTAAACTTTTTTTATGAAAGGGTTGAATCTTTTTTTGAATTCGTTTAAAATAAATAAGAGGTTTATTTACGTTTTCTTAGTGGAATTAATTTTTTTACTGGTTATTTTTGCTTCTGCTGTTGGTTGGTTGGGTGTTTTAAATGCTAAATCCATTGCGGTTACTAATTCTTTATCTGTTATGTCTGATGGAAATGAGTTGTTGGGATTAACTAGCTTGGTAAATCATTTTAAGGTATTTTTCTTTTTCTTGGTAGTTCTTACAACTGCATTTATACTAATTTTGCTTTTTGGTTTTTCTCTTGCAAGAAATCTTGTTTGGAATAAGCTGTTTAATAAATCATTTAAAATAAGAAAATATTTAAAATTTACTTTGCTAAATTTTGTTTGGTTTGTTGTTTGGATTCCGATTATGATTATTTTTATGTTTCCTTTATTTGCATTATCTTCCGCTTTTCAGACTAATCCTAATTTGGGTTTTTTTTATTCTGTTATGGTTTATGTTAATCTTTTACTTTTTTTGATTATTGCTTATTTTGGTATGTTTGCTTATCGTTCATTTTTACATCACAAGAAAATTTATCGTGCTTTAACAGAGTCGTTTAAACAAGGCATTAAGTTTTTGCCTAAACTGCTTTTTCCTTGTTTGTTGGCTTGTTTGTTGGTGGGTATTTCTTTTATTCTTTTGTTTAGTGTATCTTCCATAATTCTTAAAGTATTATTTTTTGTTTTATTATTATATTTGTTTACTTCTTTTAGAATTTATATTGTAAGAAAATTAATTTAAGCTCAAAATTTGACTTTATTGTCCCACTAACCTATATTCTAGAAAATATATCTTTATAAATATAACTGGATTCCAGTAGTGAATAGACCTAAAACGGAGGACAGTAAAATGGTTAAACAAAATATGAATATTCCTTTTCCCGGTGGAGTGCCGTCTATGCCCGGTATGCCTCAAGGTATGCCGCCAATGCCTGGCGGAATGCCGTCTATGCCAACTAAAGAAGAATTAGATCCTAAAGCTGCTGAAAAGTTTTACAAAGCTAATAAAAAAAGCATTGATAAGTTTAATGCTGAAGCAATGAAGGTTTCTAAGAAATTTATTGGAATATCTGTTCTTCCTCCTAGAAAGGATAAGAAGGAACTTATTGATATAATGCTTTTAACTGATGATTCTAATTTAAAAATTCATGAAAAGTTTAAGTTTAGAGAAGAGTTAATGAAAAAATTGCAAGAAGTTGCAACAAAAGTTGACAAAAACATAATTCCGGATGTTGTTATTATTGAAGAACTTTGGCAAAATTGTTATGATGGTAAATATGACCTTGTTCAACTAATTTCTGCAGGTCATCCTGTTTTTGATAAGGGTATGTTAGCTGCTATTAAGATTTCTTTAGTTCACAAATCTATGGTTCTAAAAAAGTTTGAAAAGTATATTGTTTCATATGTTTTAGCCGGTTCTTTAGTTCAAGGTAGAGCTACTGAAAAGTCTGATATTGATGTTTGTATTATTATTGATGATACTGATGTTAAAAAAATGACTAGGGTAGAATTAAGAGATAAACTTAGAGCTATTATTTTGGGTATGGGTACTGAAGCAGGTATGATTACTGGAATAAAAAATAAGATTAATATTCAAGTTTGGATTCTTACTGATTTTTGGGATGGTGTTAAAGAAGCTAATCCAGTTTATTTTACTTTTTTAAGAGATGGTATTCCTTTCTTTGATAAGGGTACTTTTATGCCTTTGAAAATGCTTCTTAAAATGGGTAAGATTAAACCTTCTCAAGAAAGTATTGATTTACATATGAATTCTGGTGAGCAAATGCTTAAGAGAATGCAATTTAAACTTAATGAAATGGGAATGGAGGATATGTTTTGGGCTACTTTAAACCCTTCTCAAGCAGCTTTAATGTTGTATGGACTTCCACCTCCAACACCCAAAGAAACCCCCGAATTATTGAGGGAGATTTTTGTTAAGAAAGAAAAATTGTTAGAAGACGATTATGTTAAGATTCTTGAAAAAATTATTAAGACTAGAAAGGACATGGAACATAATCCAAAATTAGATGTTTCTGGTTTGAAAATTGATGAGTTAATGAAGAGTGCTAAAAAATATTTAGAAAGGATAAAAAAGCTTTTTGAACAAATTCAGAAAGAAAAAGAAAAGGATTCAGTTGCTAAAGTTTATGAAGATGTTCTGGAAGTTATGAGGGATGCTCTTAAACTAGACGGAATTGAAAATGTAAAAGATGATGAAATTGAAAATAAGTTTAAAAATAATTTAGTTACTCCTGGTAAAATTTCACAAAAAGCTTTGAGAATTTTTAAGGATTTAGCAAAAGCTAAACTTGATTATGATAAAAATAAACTTACTAAATCAGAGGTAGAAAAGGTTAAACGTGATGTGCCTCAGCTTATGCGTGCTATTTTAGATTATGTTAATAGAGCGCGTGGTAAAGAAATTGCTAAAACTAAAATCCGTGTTAAATATGGAGAAAAGTTTGCTGAAGTAACTTTACTTGGTGATAAAGCATTTATTGTTGATGATATTGATGCTAAAACTAAAGATGTTCAGGTTGCTAAGATTGGAAAGGCAGGTTTTTCTGATATTAAAAAAGCAACAGAGGGTGAATTAGAACATGCTTTAGCTAATACTAAGATTCCTGAACGTGTTTTTATTAAACAATCAATTTTTGATGAGTTAAAAAAACTGTTCGGTAAGGATTCTGAAGTGTTAATCACTTTTTAGTTTAAATTTTTTTTATTTTCTTTTAATAATTTATTCTAAGCTTGAACTTTATAGAAAAATTTAAATACCTCTTTCTTCAATTTATTAATATGACTAAACAGAAGTTAAATGTAATTAAGTTTGAAATGCGCCATAATGGTGTTTTTGATCTTGATAAACTCTATAAAGTTATGCGTAAATGGTATAAGGATCGAAAATATTTATTTCAAGAAAGTGTTCATAAGTTTAAACCCCCAGAATTAGAGTTGGATTGGAGTGGTACTCGTAAAGAAACAGGGTATAGGCAGGCTTTGATTGAGATGAAATTTCATTCTTGGTATCATAAAGAGGTTAAGGTTAAAGAAGGTGAAAAAGAGAAAAATATGGTTGATGCGCGTGTTCAAATTATTTTAAGTGCGACTATGGTTTATGATTATGCTGAACGTTTTAACACCCCGTTTCTTGCTTTTTTAGAAAAATTCTTAAAGAAGTTTGTTTTGTTTTATTATATTATTATTGTTTGGCCTGACCGTTTGCATTATGAACTGGTTGACTTTCAAAATAAGATTAAAGAATCTTTAGAATCCACTACTGAAAAAGGGGCGTATTAAAAATGATAACTGTGTTTAGTTTTCATAATGACTGGAGGGAAGTATGATACTTATTGAAAATAAGTTCAGAGTGAACCGAGAAGTGAAACGATGATAAAAGACTATGTTGTATATGATGAATTTGTTGAGTATTCTGGTCCTTTTGAGCTTAAAGAGTTGTATATGTTAATGGATGCTTTTTTTAAGGAGCATCATTATGATAAGAATGAGAAAAAGCAGTATGAAAAGAGAACTAAAGATGAATGGTATATTGAACTTGAATTAGAACCGTTTAAAACAGTTTCAGATTATGTTAAGTTAACTATGAACCTGGAAGTTTTTATAAGAAATATTGAAAATATTGAAATTGAAGTTAAGGGTAAAAAGAAAACTTTACAACAAGCAGATTTTAAAATAAGATTTCGTTCATTTATTCTTAAGGATTATGAAGGTAAATGGGAAGCATTACCTATGATGATGTTCTTAAGAACCATGGTAGATAAGTTCATTTACAAGATGCATGTTGCTGATTTTTCTGGAGAATTAGCTGATGATACTAGAATGTTAAAGAATAAAATTAAAAGTTTCTTGAATTTGTATAAAAGAAATTAACATTCATAAACACATATTCTTTTCTTTTCCTGTTTTCATATTTTTTATTTTGCACGTTTTGTTTTTTACTTCTTCTTGTCCAATTACAATAACGTTTTTTGCTCCTATTGAATTTGCGTATTTCATTTGATTGCCAACATTTCTTTCAATAAGATTCACAGTAACAGTATTATTTTTTCGTAGTTTTGTTGCAAGTTTCATTGCTGTTTCTTCTTCATTTATTACTGCAATGAAATAGTCTGGGCCGTCGTCAATTTCTGGCAATAACCCTTTATCTGCTAATAAGAGCGAGATTGTTGACCACCCCATTCCAAAACCGGTTGCAGGAGTTGGTTGTCCTCCAAACTGTTCTATCATGTTGTCATATCTTCCGCCCCCACATAATGCTCTGAACTTTCCATTAACATCAAATATTTCAAAAACAGTTCCGGTATAGTATGATAATCCTCTTGCTGTTGTTAAATTTAGTTTAACACATTCATAAGGTAATAAATCTAATACTTTTTTTAATTTGTTAGCATTTTTTACTTTGTTGATATCTGTTTCTTCTAATATTTTTATTAGTTTATCGACGTCTTTTATTCCTACTTCTTTTAACATTTCTTTATAATCTGTTTCAGAAACTTTTGTTTTTACATCTATTATTCTGATTACTTCATCAATGTTTTTGTCGACAAATTGTTCTATTATGTTTTGTAGTACTTTTCGGTTGTTTACATTTACTACAAAATCTTTTTCTTTTAATCCTAAACTTTTTAGGCTTTCAATAGCTAAACTAATTATTTCTGCGTCTGCTATTGGTTCAGCGCTTCCATATAGTTCAACGTTAAATTGATAAAATTCTCTTTCTCTTCCAGCTTGTGGTTTTTCATATCTCCAAACTCGGCCTATACTAAACCATTTTACTGGTTTTGCTAACTCTTTTTGATTTAAAATAAACATTCTTGCAAAAGAAGGTGTGAATTCGGCTCGCATTGCTATCTCTTCATTTCCTTTTTTTTCTATTGTAAATATTTGTTTTCTAATTTCATCGCCTTGTTTTTTAGATAATAGTTCAAAGCTTTCTATGATTGGAGTGCATATTTGTTTAAATCCAAATTTTTGTGCAACCTGGTTTAAACTATCAAATACTTTTTGTTTGATACTTTCTTCTTTTGGCATAAAGTCTGTTGTGCCTTTAACCTTTTTTATCATGTTTATTAGAAATCTATTATGCATATAAAAACTTTACTCTATTCTGTTGTTTTTTAGTTTGGTTATAATTCCTACAATTACCATTATTAATCCAACAATTCCAATTATTATTGTTGCCACAATTATTGGTTGTAATAATGTTTGTGATGTTTTTATTGTATTCATTGTGGGATCGTTTAATAAAAATCTACTTAATGGATAAAAGTAAGAAAGCGTATAACCTGCCCCAATCAATAAAAGTGGCATTCCTATGCTTTTTAAACCATTAGGGATGGTTTCAGATAGGACTGCTAGTAGTAGTGCGATTATTAAAGTTCCAAGTATTAGGAATGTTTTGATATTGTTTAGAAAATAGTGTCCTTCTTTGCTTAGTATGATTGTCATTGTTTCTTTTTTTGTTAAACATTGTAAAAAAGTGCAAGGGAACTTTTTTTCATATACTTCTTTGAATACAAATTCTTTTATTAGAACTCTTGGATATGAGTCTCGTGTTGAAGTTAGTACTTTAGTACATTCTATTGTTTTATTTCCATCACGAAATGCTACGTTTTGGGATAATGCTCCTTTTTCACAATTAGGTTGGTGTTCATCATATAATTCTTTTAATTCTTCTACATCCCCCACTTGAGTTAAAGAATAATCTGTTATGTATTCAGTTAAGGGTTCTTCTTCTGTGAATTTTTCTAATGCAAATACGATAAGAGTTAAAGATAACATTATTACAAATAATGCTAGAAGTGCAGAAAATCTTATTTTTCGTAAAGTCGTTATCATTCTTCTAATCTAATGCATTGTACTGGACAAATTTCAATTGCTTGTTCTAATTCAGGGGTGATTTTTGCCTCTTTCTTTCCAATTATGGTTTTGTCTTCTTCGTTCTTGTCATACTTAACTTCTGTCAGGTCAACTCCTGCATCATTCATTATGAACTCACTGCTTCCTAAACAAGCACCACAATTGATGCAGTTATGTTTTTCATGTACAATTTTTGTCATTTTATTATTTTAAGAAGTTTATCATTTATATTCTTTTTGTTTAAAGGCCGAAGTAGTCTGCTACTGCGTTAAAAAGTTGTGCTGATAAAAGAGAGGAAGCAGGAATAGAAACTCCCGTATTTGCGCTTATGTACTCGCTCATGGTTCTTCGATAATCAGTACTTGCTTCTGAAGGATGAGTCATGGTTACTGGTCTTCTCCCTGTTGGAACATATCCTTCTGGTTTTTCCCAGGTTTTCAATCCACTAAGAAGAGCTTGTAGTTGTTCTACGCTGATAGCCCTTGCGCTAATAGTGTCTGATCTGAAGGGTCTTCCAGGTCTTATTAAAGTAGAAATGTTTCCGATCAATTGTCTTCGGGTAGTTGTCATTATAACACTTACTGGCTGTTGACATATAAAAACTTTTCTATGAAATATCTAAAAATTTATAAACAAATCATCACCTCTAGAAGTCATGCCACGGTCGCATAATCTGGTATTGCGCAAGATTGCTATGAACTGTAAGTTCTTATGAACCTACTCAATACCGCAGATATCTTGTGTCCTCACGGACATACGAGTTCAAATCTCGTTCGTGGCGTATTTATTCCTTCTAAATTATTAAACGAACAAAAAGAGTGTTTGATGGATGTTAAATACAATAATTCTTTGGGCTGGAGAGTAAGAAGAAAGAGGTGAGAAAACCCTATTGAAGTAAGTTATCCACTTCAATTTGGTTTTGAGAAGAATATTCATTCACATGATTTACAAAATCATCCTTTGTTGTTTCTTTTAAACCGTACGAATCTAATAAATTTCTTAGCTCTTTAAAAACAATTTCTGTATTTAATTTGTCTTCACACAATTTTTCAAATTCAATATAATAACCAAAATCTGATATTTCATCCAAATCTATAGATATATCTCTTATTTTGAATTTATATCGTTGTGTCTCCCATTTTATTAATTTAGAAACTCCAAGAGCTTTTAAAAATTCAATGAAACTTTTAAAATCTTTTTTATCAATATGAAAAGATATCTCCTTTCTAGAATTATCTCCCATTGTACCTTCTTTAAGATTTATTAAATAATAAGAATTGTCTATTAATTTTACTCTGATATCTTTTGGATTGGTAGCTTGAAAAGAAAGTTGTTTTTGATTAACCGGTTCTCCTAACTCACTTTTCAGTTTACTTAACAATTCTTTAAATTTAGTTTCATCAATTCTAGATCTTATTTCGATTTCGTTCATTTGTATTACATAATAAATATTCATATTTATATTTAAGAGTTTGTGTTTTCTTTCCAAAAAAGAAAATATTGATGAAGAATTCTGTGCTTTGATATAACTCAATCATTGACTAAATCTTCTCAGTATAGTATAGAAGAGTTTATATATTAAAAAGACTTATTTTAATAAACTTGTTTTTGAGGAGATTATGATGAAAAAGGAAATTATTTCAAGACTTACAAAAAACTTTGAAGATTATGCACATACTGAAGAAGGTGCAGAATTTTGGTTTGCTAGAGATTTACAGAAGTTGCTTGGTTATGGTGATTTAAGGAATTTTCTTAGTGTTGTGGAAAAGGCTAAAGAAACATGTAAAAATGTAGGCTCTCCCATTTCAGACCATTTCGTTGAAGTCACCAAAATGGTGACACTAGGGTCTGGTAGTGAAAGAGAGGTAGAAGACATAATGCTTACAAGATATGCTTGTTACCTTATCGCTCAGAATGGAGATCCTAAAAAAGACGAGATTGCATTTGCTCAATCTTATTTTGCAATACAAACCAGAAAACAAGAACTTATAGAAGAAAGAATTACATTAAAAGAAAGGTTTGACGCAAGAGATAAGTTAGTAAAATCTGAAACTGAATTGTCAAAGCTAATTTATGAACGGGGTGTTGATGAAAAAGGTTTTGCTAGGATAAGAAGTAAAGGAGACCATGCTTTGTTTGGGGGATATACAACAAAGAATATGAAATTGCGATTAGGAATGCCGCAAAATAGAGCTCTTGCGGATTTTCTTCCAACTGTAACAATTGCAGCTAAAAATTTTGCAACAGAGATAACAAATTTCAATGTAAAAAGAGATAATTTGCAAGGAGAATCAAACATAACAAGTGAACATGTTAAGAATAATCAAAGAATAAGAAAAGTATTATTAGATGACCGTATTGTTCCCGAAAATCTTCATCCTGAAGAAGATATTAAAAAGTTAGAGAGACGTGTTAAGAAAAACGAAAAACAATTGGCTGAAAAGTCAAAAAGAAAGAACTAATTTGTTTTCATCATTAACTAAACCTTCTCATCACATAATAAAAGAGCTTATATATACTCGCGTATCTATTACGTTATTAGAAGCATTAAAAGGTTGAAGATTTTTACTTGATGTCTGGCGTTCGTTCGTGGCGTATTTATTTTATGTTCGTTTAATAATTGTTAAATGAAATTAAGAATGAGTCCTAAATAACGAGAAAGGTTTTTTTGGGCTTAAAGATTTATTTTCTTCTTTCGGTTACTGTAATATCCCCATTGTAGGGTTTTTTAATTATTGATTCTACAAATTTTAACTTATCATGTTTATCTAATCCTTCACTTGTTGCTCTGCCCAGAGCATACATTAACTTTTGTCCTAATGCTTCCAAAGTCATATCTCCTGCGGGTAAGGCTCCTGCATCTAATGGGGCCGCTCCAACTGAATAAATGCCCATGTCTGCTGCACCAGTATCACAACTTGTATAAACAAAAATTGGCTTGCCTTTATCCTTTGCCAATCTGATAAATGGAAGAAGTCTATCTGGAACATTACCTGCTCCAAAACCACTTAATAAAAATCCGTTTACTTTTTCACTTTCTGCAATATCCATAAGAATCTCATCTACTGTTGCGCCTGATAAATGTGCATAGTGAAATACTCGAGTATCAAAATCTGTAAAGATTCTTGGGTCAAAATCTCCCCTTCTCACTCTATGGTCTGCTTCTCTTATTCCTTCACTTAAAGATGTTAATTTTCCAAGTGGTTCAACACCAGGTGTTAAAAATGCATCATATCCTTCTTCATCAACTTTTCTTGCACGTGTGCCCCTTAGGACATAATTTCCGAAAGCGATTACTGTTTCTCCATAATCTTTTGTTGCGGCTTGGACAGCGGTGTATAAGTTATTCTGTCCGTCGCTTCTTGGAACCCAAATTGATCTTTGAGACCCGGTTAATACTATGGGTTTTTTTAAATCAGGTAACATATAGGTTAATGCAGCTGCACTTTCAGCCATTGTATCTGTTCCATGAACAACTACAAAACCATCATGTTTGAATGCATTTTCATAAATAACGCGTGCAACATCAGAACGATCTCTAATTTTTTCAGCTTGAGTGGGCTCAGTTAGTTTAAGATTTGTTTCCATATTCGTACTGTCAATATTGCCTAAATCATGTACTTCAATATCTGCAATATCTCCTAGTCCTTCAACTTTAGGAATATAATCTTCGGGTGATGGTTCAAGTATCCCGTTAGCATTAGGCTTCTGAGCTATTGTTCCACCAGTTTTGATTATCAATACTTTTGACTTACTCATAATAAATCATAAAAACCAAATTGTTTATAAATCTTTTCGTTGTAACCACTCCCTAGTTAATAATTGATGTATGGAACGTCAAAAAACCCTTGAAGATTCTATTTTATTAAAATAAAAGAAACTCTCCTTAAGAGTGTAAAATAACAATAGTCTAGTAAGTGGCGTCCTACTCTTTTGACCCCCAAAGGAGGAGTACATTGTGAAAAACGGCAAAAACAAAAACATTTATATACTTATTCTTACCTTTCTTACTTGTAAGGTGAAATTATGTTAACAAGTCAAATAAAAGAAATAAAAACAGTAACTGTAACAAGCAAAGGTCAGATTTGCATACCATATGCTGCTAGGACTATGAAAGGATTCAAAGAAGGCTCAAAGGTAAGTATATTAGTGTATTCAGATCATGTTGAGTTAAGACCAATGGAACAAGTAAGTGAAAAATTATTTCCTGCATTAGTCTCAGAAGAAGTTTTAGCTAAAGAATGGAATACTAAAGAAGAGGATGAAGCATGGAAGGACTTGTAAAAGGAGATATTGTTGTTTTTCAATTTCCTTTCTCAGATACTGGTGAGTCAAAGAAAAGACCCGCTTTAATCATGGCTAAT
>CAYRWJ010000010.1:0-25261 GCA_964427985.1 uncultured Methanosarcinales archaeon | reverse complement strand
ATCATTTTTGCAGCAGGATGTTCTATTTGCATTTCTTCTAGAATTGTAACTCCATCATTTGTTACTATAACATCACCCATTGAATCTACTAACATTTTATCCATTCCTTTTGGACCTAAAGTTGTTCTAACTGTTTCTGCAACTATTTTAGCTGCAGCTATATTATTTTTTTGTGCTTTTTTTCCCGAATCTCTAACCATATCTTCGGATAATACAAATATTGGTTGATTATTTTTATCTGACATTTTATCCCCCCTGATAAACTACCCAATAAGTGACGATTTAAAAAGATTATTGCACTGTTTACTTTAATTAACTTTTTAAAACAATTTTTTAAACAAAAACATTATAAATAAAATAAACAAAATAGTAATCATGCAACCAATAATTGAATTAAAAGATGTTTGGAAAATTTACAAAATTGGAGATATTGAAATTAATGCTCTTAAAGGTATAAATATTAAAGTAAACAAAGGCGAATTTGTTTCTGTTCAGGGCCCAAGTGGAAGTGGAAAATCCACTGCACTAAATATGCTTGGCAGTTTAGACATTCCTTCTAAAGGAAAAGTGTTTTTAGATGGCCACGATATTTCTAAACTTACTGAATCTAATTTAGCTACAATTCGTGGAAAGAAAATAGGGTTTGTTTTTCAACAGTTCAATCTAATCAACACATTAACTGCTAAAGAGAATGTTATGCTTCCAATGATTTTTCAAGGAGTCCCAAAAGAAGAACGGATTAAAAACGCAGAAGAACTTCTAAATATTGTAGACTTAGGCGATAGAATGGATAATCGCCCAACAGAATTAAGTGGGGGCCAACAACAAAGAGTTGCAATTGCTCGTGCATTATCAAATGATCCTGAAGTTATTCTTGCAGACGAACCTACTGGAAATTTAGATAGTAAAACCGGAGTCAGTGTTATGGATTTTCTTCATAAATTAAATAAGGAAGGGAAAACAATTATCATGGTTACTCACGATGAATATACTGCTAAAAACGCAGATAGAATTGAATATCTTGTTGATGGAGTAATCACAAAAACGATTAGGAAACAATAAAATATATAAATAGAAAAAAAGAGATATCATTCATGAAAAAAATATTAATTTTATTAACACTGTTAATCTTACTCGCAAGTTTAGTTTATGCTACAGAAACTAGAGTTCTAAGCGGAAGCAGAGTTGAACTTTCTCTTTTTTCACAATCTCCAGAACCAGTTCAACCAGGAAATTATGTTGAATTAAGAGTTAGTGTTGAAAATACGGGAGTTGATACTCTTAAAGATTTTAAAATTGAATTGATTACTGAATATCCTTTTTCATTAGATATTCTCGAACCAAGTTTAAAAGAATATGGAAATGTTCCTAGTGGGATTAATGATGACCAAGCAATCATTGCTAAATGGAAAAAAGTTAGAGTTAATGAAAATGCTGTTGAAGGTTCTAGTCCAATTAAAGTAAGATATAAGCACGGTACGGATAAATGGGTTTATCATACATTATATGTTGATGTTAAAACTCAAGATGCTATTTTAAATATTAAAGATATTACAACCATTCCTAAACAAACTTCTCCCGGACAACCATTTGAATTAAATATTGAAGTTGAAAATAATGCAGATACTTTTTTTAGAATGGTTAAGTTTAAATTAGATACTAGTGAGTTTTCTACATTAGGTTCTTCAGATGAAAAATATATTAAAGTTTTAGAAGCTCAAGAAACTGAAAACATTACATTCAAATTAATATCTCAAGGAAATGCTGATGCTGCATTATATGATATTCCCTTGAAAATTACGTATGAAGATAATGAGGGCAATTCGTATTCTAAAAATACCTCTTTTGGGCTTATAGTTTTAGAATCTCCTCAACTAATAAAAAACATTGAAGAAACTGAAGTTATATCTTCAGGAGATAAAGGAACAATTTCTATTTCAATATCAACTATTGGTATTGATGAACTTAAGTTTATGAAAACAACATTACAAGATACTGAAGATTACAAAGTTATTTCTTCAAGAGATGTTTATTTAGGAAATATTGACAGTGATGATTTTGAATCTGCTAATTTTGATATTAGGGTTAAAAGTAGAAAAGATTTTGTTCCATTAAATTTATTATTAGAATACAAAGACAGTTTAAACAATCCTTATTTAGAAAACATTTCATTAAACTTACCGCTTTATTCTAATCGTGAAGCTAAAGCATTGGGTCTTAAGAGTAGTGGAAATCCTATTGGTAAATATGTTAGTTTTGTTTTCTTAATATTCTTAATCATATTCTGGCTTTCAATGTTATTTGACCTTCTTCAAAAAAAGATGGTTAGATATAAAAAAATTGTTTGGATAGTTGTACTTATTTTAACAACTATTTTTGGAGCAATAGCTTATTATTTTATGATTAAGAAACATCATAATGCTTAGTGATTTTTTTAATATAATATTCAAAAATTTAACCAACAGAAATATGAGAAGTTGGTTAACCCTATTAGGAATTTTTATAGGTATTGCTGCAGTTGTTTCTTTAGTTGCTTTAGGTGATGGATTACGTGATGCTATTACTTCGCAGTTTTCTGATGCAGGAACAGATAAATTAATTATCCAAGCTAAAAGTGTAGGTTTTGGCCCTCCAGGAAGTACTGCAGTCAATAAACTAACCGAAAAAGATGTTGATGCCATTAGAAGATTAAAAGGTTTTAAAGTTGTAACATATCGTTTAATTCGTTCTACTAAATTTGAATTTGCAAATACGCTCACATTTAGTTATGTCATCAGTATGCCCGAGAAATCTGATGAGCGAAGAGTAGTTGAATCGGCCATGAATTTAGAGGTTTTAGAAGGCAGAATGTTAAAATCAGGTGACAAAAATAAGGTATTGTTAGGATATAATTATCTTACTAAAGACATTTTTGAAAAAAAGCCAAAAATAAATAATAAAGTTTTAGTTAATGACCAAGAGTTTACAATAGTTGGTTTTTTAGATAAAATGTCCAATCCCCAATTTAATGGGATTGTTTTAATTAATGAAAAAG
Organism: uncultured Methanosarcinales archaeon; assembly: GCA_964427985.1. GTDB lineage: Archaea > Nanobdellota > Nanobdellia > Woesearchaeales > JABIAG01 > JABIAG01. The sequence goes on along the minus strand of CAYRWJ010000010.1, from coordinate 22,227 downwards.
CAATGAAAACTGCATTAAATTTAGATGATTCAGTTGATTTAATAACGGCTCAGGTAATAAATGTTAATGATATTGAACAAGTTGCAGAATCTGTTAAAAAAGAATTAAGAAAACGAAGAGATGTAAAAGAAGGAGAAGAAGACTTTTCTGTTGAAACACCCCAACAAGCGGTTGAATCATTTAATGCGGTTTTAAATATTGTTCAAGCAGTTATTATTGGTATTGCTGCTATTTCTTTATTAGTTGGAGGAATTGGAATTGCTAATACTATGTTCACTTCGGTTTTAGAACGTAGAAAAGAAATTGGAATAATGAAAGCTATTGGTGCTAGAAATTCTTCTATTTTATTATTATTTTTATTAGAATCTGGAACTCTTGGATTAGTTGGAGGAGTATTAGGAGTTGTATTAGGAATAATTTTTGCTAAATTTGTTGAAATTATAGGTAATAAGTTTTTAGTAGAGGGTTTAATTGTTGCAAAGTTTAGTCCGTTATTAATTATTGGTGCATTATTATTTGGAATGGTAGTAGGTGCATTATCGGGCATAATTCCTGCTAGACAGGCAGCAAATCTACCCCCTGTAGAAGCTTTAAGAAAATGAGGAAAATGTGATAGATGAATTTATTAAATTAAGTATTGGAACTTTAAGAAAACGTAAATTACGTAGTTGGCTTACCATGTTAGGAATTTTTATTGGAATTGCTGCTATTGTTTCATTAATTTCATTAGGTCAAGGATTAAAAATTTCTGTTGAAGAAGAATTTGCTAAATTAGGTACAGATAAATTATTAATTCAACCAAAAAATAGTTTTGCCCCTACTGGTGCTGATTTTTCAACTACGGGACTTACTGAAGAAGATAGAAAAGTTATTGAATCTGTTTTAGGTGTTGATAAAGCCGCGGGAACTTTATCTGGAAATGTTAAAATTGAGGCAAATAATCAAATTAGGTACACTTATGTTTTGGGCATTCCAACAGATCAAAATTTAGAATTAGTTAAAGAATTTATGTATTTTGATATTGAAGAAGGTAGAGATCTTAAATCAGGAGATAAAAAAAAGATTGTAGTGGGAAATAGAATTGCAAAAGGAAATTTGTTTAAATCAAATTTAAAAATTAGAGATAGAGTAGAATTAAATGGTGAAACTTTTAAGATTGTTGGAATTTACAAAGCAATTGGAAGTAGTGAAGATGATTCTGCAGTATTTATTAGTGAAGACGGATATAGAGACTTGTTTGATGAAAAAAATCGTTGGGATATGATTATTGCAAAAGCAACACAAGACCCAGATATTGTTGCTGAACGAATTGAAAAAAAGTTAAGAAAACATAGAGATTTAGAGGAAGGAAAAGAGGATTTTGAAGTATCAACAACTGAAGAATTTTTAGAAGCAATTACTAACATTTTAGGTATACTTAATGTTTTTCTTGTTGGAATTGCGGGAATTAGTTTAATTGTTGGCGGAATCGGTATTATGAATACTATGTATACTTCTGTTTTAGAACGTACTCAAGAAATTGGAGTTATGAAAGCTATTGGAGCTAAAAATAAAGATATTTTAATGATTTTTTTAATTGAATCGGGATTATTAGGTTTTGCGGGTGGTGCAATAGGTGTTATTATCGGCATTAGTATTGCTAAACTTACAGAATTTATAATTGCACAAACAGATAATAGCATTATTAAAGCAGCTTTACCTTGGTGGCTTATTGTTGGTGCATTATTATTTTCATTTTTAGTTGGTGCAATTTCAGGCGTTGCTCCTGCTTATCGTGCTTCTAAATTAAAACCAACTGAAGCGTTAAGATATGAGTAACCTAAATCTTTAAAACAGAGAGCATATTCGTTATAACATGACATATTCCCCTCGAATGCGCATGCCAAGATTTAAATTAAGGCGCATTGATAGTTTAGAAAACTCACCAAGCACAATTATTCTTACTTTTAGACCAGACGTAGACTTAGTTAATGCTGCTGCTGAAATAACCTGGTTCTATTCCATACATTCTGAAAGTTAAAAGATTTGTAGCGAGGTTCAAATTGTGGGTACGAGAGCATATTGTAGAGTGGGGGATGAAAGAAGAGATCCATCTCTTAAAGTTTGGGCGGTAGAACCAGAGCATAAAGCGAGAATATATAACTTAATGAAAGAACGTGCGACCACTCAAGAAGAATTTGATTCTTTTGTAGCGTGTTTAATTAGAGTAACTAGACCCATGCAAAACCACATACCCAAACCAAGACATTAACATTTTCTTTTATTAATATGAAAAAATACTAAGAATATTTTCTTTCAAATCTTCTAACAAGAATAAACATAAAGTTTTCTGGTTCACTTACCACTCTTTTTATTGTCTGTAATCTACCAGAATCTAAATCACCACCTAATTGCTTTTCTAAAAACAATTCTACACTATCTATTCCTCTTACTGCTTCAAACTGATCTCTTGGTCTGGACATTGCATCAAACTCAGTTGGCAATTTTGCATGTCCTTCATATTTTAATTTTACTCTCTGAGTTTCAGAAAACAGATCTATCCTTTCTCCTTCAAAATATCTTTTATATAACTGAAGTGTTTCTAATGCTACTTTAACATAAGGCATATCTTCTAATCCTTCTGGGCCTTTACTTGTTAATACATCTAAAAGCATACGCGCACGAGGAATATACTCATCTACATGTTCTTTTCTTTCTTTAAGTGAACTCATCAAAAAAAAAGAATTAAACTAATAATTTAAAGCTAACTCTTTTTTCTCACTTCTTTTCCAACTTTCCAAATGGAAAGGGTCGGTTATCAGATACAAAAGTCATGTATTTAAGATATGCATACATATTAGCATTCCAAATTTGACAAAACTTTGATAATTCTTTTACTCTAGTTCCTGTTATAATCACATATATCCAATGTATTATAACAACTACTTGTATTACCATTTTCCATACACTTAGAATTATTCCACTTACTATTCCCACTACTATTCTCATTAATGCTTCTAATCTTTCTTTTCCTCTTTTTTTCATTATTACCTCCCCTTTCTAATTCTTGAGTGTTATTCTTTTTAAGTTTTTTGAAAACATTTATTAATTAATATAATAAAAAAGCAGTATGGGTCGTAAAAAAAAATTAACTAAATTACAACAGAGAAAAAAGTTAGCTTTGAATAAAACTTTAGAATTAAAAAAGAACTTGCGGATTCATAGTGTTACTGCTTTAGTTGCAGCATTTGGTTTTGTTATCGCATTGTATTGGAGAGATATTATTAATGAAGGAGTTCAAAAGATTATTACTGCTTTTAATTTAACTGGCACTGGTTTTTATATTAAAATCATTGCAGCAATCATTGTCACCTTAGTCTGTATTTTAGGTATTTTTGTTGTTTCTCATTGGGAAGTTAAAGAAGAAGAATAAGTTTATTAATCAATACCTATTACCAAAGAATATGTCAGAAATAATAGAAAAAGCTAAAGAATTTTTCAAAAATATTGTTAAAGAATCTAAAGACCCTTATCATTTACTAACACATCTGGACGTTTTTGGATTTTGTGTTGAACATGTTCTTAAAAAAATTAAAGCAGATGAAGAAATTGTTTTGTTGGGAATGTGGTTTCATGATTCTGGAACTTATCCATTAAATGACGAAGATCATGCAATTATTGGCGAAAAAATTGCTAGAAAGTTTTTAACTAAAGAAGATTATAACAAAGATAAAATTAACGCGGTTTGTCATTGTGTTAGAGCACATAGAAATAATGATGTTCCTCCTGAAACAAATGAAGCTAAAGTTATTGCTTTTTGTGATTCTTTAAGCCATATGACTAATGGTTGTTATCTAGATATGGTTAATAAAAAACAAGATGATATTAAAGGAAAGCTTGAAAGAGATTATAGAGATTTAGATTTCTTTCCTGAAATTAAAAAAGAGTTTGAAACATTGTATGAATTCTGGAAAACCTGGATTAAACTTAATGAACGAGCTTAACCCATTTCTAATTGTTTTTTAATATTTTCAGCAGTTTTTTCTCCAATTAATAATTTTAATTCACCAAGACCAATTTTCTTTAACCCGCGAACATCTTTAATTCCATTACTATACAATTTTCGTGCTCTTGTTTTTCCAATTCCTTTTAATCTAACTAAAGGCATTAATTCTTCTTTTATACCATATTTCAATCTGACTCTCAACTTAGTTAAATTAGAAACGTTTTCGTTCAATAAAGATAGCTTACTCAATTCAATACATGAAAATAATAACCAGTCTGAAAGGTTTAATTTATATTTTATTTCACCCGGGCGAACCCCGAATTTTTCTAATAATTGTTCTTCACTACTTTCATTAATCCATTCTTCAAAAAACCAAGCAGTTTTAATTGAATTTTCAAAGTCTTCAAATTCATCAAAAAATCCATCTTCTAAAAGGTTTTCTTCAATTAAAGCAATTTTTTCTTGAACCTCTTCATATTCACTTTTTTTAATTCTTAACAAAGGTCTCATTTCTAATGTATGACTAATTAATTGTAAATAAGAAAATTCATTTTTTTCACATTTCTTTTTTAATCCTTCAACTAACTTATTTGCTGTTAAGGGGTCTAAATACAACTCTACAACTCTTTTTCCCAAGAGTGTAACAATATATTTTTCATTCATGGAATCTGCAGATACAAAATCTTCATTTGAACTGCCTTTTACAAATCCCCAATCTTTTAACATTCCCAAAACACGAACTAATAACTCCTCAATTTTCTTTAAATCTTTGAATTGGAATGCAAAAAATGTTCTGGAAAAAAATTTCATTAAATCTTCTTTGCTTCTTACTAGCCCTGATGAAATTAGGGATAATACATATGTTCTTAATACTGGTTCTGCAGCTAATTTAGAATAAATGTGTTCTACTTCACCATTCAAATACTTTTCAATTAATTCTTCTTTTTGTGCGTCAGTTCCTGCAATGCATATTGCTTCACCATAACTGTCATATTTTGGTCTTCCAGCACGTCCAGCCATTTGTTCATATTCTAATACAGGAATATAATCCATTCCGTGATTAGTGTATCTTTTCAGACTAGTTAATATTGTTCTAAATGCGGGTAAGTCCATTCCTGCAGCTAAAGTTGGAGTACAACATATTATTTTTATTTCTCCTGCCCTAAATCCATCTTCAATCAGTTCTTTTTGTTTCTGATCCAGACCGGCATGATGAAACGCTATTCCTTTTTTAATGCAACCTGCTAATCTTTTACATTGTTTGGTGGGAGTACTCAAAACATTCAACACTTTCTCAGCTAACTCATCCAACTTCCCATTACATCGTTTACTTATTTCTTCTGCTTGTTTTTCTGCACTGGGTTTAGAATTAACAAATACTAATGCTTGCTTACCTTTGGATATAGTATCTAATGCTAAATCTATTACTGGTCCGTGTTGTTGACTTATTTTTTCTTGCATAACAAATGCAAAATCCAATAGTTTAAAAGGATTTCTGAAACCGGGAGTCATCAGAACTGTTTCAGTTCTGAAACCTTTTTATACGTTAACACATTAAACCATTTATGAAAGAGATTAATAAGCTTAAAATCATTAATCAATTAAAAAGTGTTTATAGAGCTAATTCAGTAGAGAATAGAAAAGAAAGTTCTGCTGAACATTCTTGGAGCTGTTTATTGTTGGCTGATTTTTTTATGCCAAAATCAATAAACAAATTAAGAGTTCATGAATTATTAATGTATCATGATCTTGTAGAAATTGAAACAGGAGATGTGCCCCTTTTATCTGAAGAAACTAAAGAAGATGAATTTGAAGCTGCAAAAAAGCTAAAATCTACCCTTCCAAAAAAGATTGCAGACAAGTTTTGGGGCTGTTTTATCGAATTTGAAGAAAAAAAAACTCTTGAAGCCAAATTTGCCAAGGCAATTGACTCTCTAGATCCAGTTATTCACGAATTAGATCAAAAAGAAGATTGGAAGGGTTTTAAAGCAGAATTTATAATAGAAAAAAAATTAAAAAATTTTGAAGATTTCCCGGAACTTAAAAAAACTTTTCTAACTATAATTAAGCATATGCAAGATGAAGGTTACATTAAATAAAAACAAGTTTAAATAACAAAACTTTTAAATGATTTTAAACATTAATTTAATATGAAAACCTTAGTTGCATATTATTCAAGAACGGGAAATACCCAAGTTATTGCTAAGTTAGTTGCTAAGACTCTTAAAGCTGACATTGATAAAATTGAAGATTTAAAAAATCGTAAAGGTTGGAAGGGTTGGATTTTTGGGAGCAAAGATGCAATTATGCGAAAGAAAACTAAAATTAAAATATCTAAAAAACCAGAAGAATATGACCAAGTTATCATTGGCACTCCAGTTTGGGCAGGAACAATGGTTCCAGCTATTCGAACTTATTTAGAAGAAAACAAATTTAAAAAAATTGCTTTCTTTTGTACGTATGGCGGAAAAGAAGGTAAAACCTTTGAAAATATGAAAAAAGCAACTAAAAAACCTTGTTCCGTTTTTGGTTGTAAAAAAAATAACTTTACATTAAATAATATTAACAAATTTTGTAGTAAACTTAAGGGAGGAAAATAAAATGACTAAAATAAAGGTTTATTCGACACCGACTTGCCCGTACTGTGTTACGGTAAAAGATTTTCTTAAAGAAAAAGGAATAGCGTATGATGATTTAGATGTTTCACAAAATGAACAAGCTAGAAATGACATGGTTGAAAAAAGCGGTCAAATGGGAGTTCCAGTTATTATTATAGAAACTGAACCGCCTGTAATAATTGTTGGTTTTGATGAAACTAAATTAGAAAATGCTTTGAAAGAATTAAAAGATGAATAATTTATCTTAATCTAATCACGTCTAAATTTCTTGGAGCTACAGTTTCAACACGTAAAACTTTATGTATTGAACTTGCTAAGTCTAAACAACGAGAAACTTCTCCATGATTAACCATTACTTTTCTTGGTTTTGGATCGCATTTTTTTACAAATTCCATTAATTGATTTCTGCCTGAATGTCCTGTAAATCCTTCTAATACTTCAACTCTCATTTTCAGAGGGTTTATTTCTTGTTTCATACTATTTCCAAATGCTATTTCTTTTTCCCCATTTTGTATTCTTCTACCAAGAGAACCTGCTGCTTGATAACATACAAAACAGATTGTATTTTTTGGATTATCCATTAATTGTTTTAAGTATTCTACTGATGGTCCTCCAACTAACATTCCAGAAGTTGCTAATATTACACAAGGGCCTTCGTCTTCTATTATTTCTTTTCTTTCTTTAAAACTTCCAACTTTTTTAAACACTTCCGATAAAAAAGGACTTTCATTTTTTTGAAATATTGATTTTCTTACGGTTCTTGATAAAAATTCAGGATATGCCGTATGTATTGCTGTTATTGCCCAAACCATTCCATCTACAAATACGGGAACTTTTGGCATCTTTTTTTCTCTAATTAAACTTTCAACTATTAACATAACTTCTTGTGCTCTTCCAACTCCTAATACGGGAATAAGTACTTTCCCACCATTTGTTATAGTTTCGGTAATAACTTTTCCTAAAAAATCTTCTGATTCTTCTCTTGAAGGTAAAACATTATCTTTTCCACCATATGTGGATTCTATCATCATTGTTTCAAGTCTTGGAAATTTTGTTATTGCTGGATCAAGCAATTGTGTTTTTCCATATTTTTGATCACCTGTATAAAGAAAATTGTGTAATCCATTTCCCATATGCATATGAACCATTGCTGCTCCCAAAATGTGTCCGGAATTATAAAGTGTAATTCGCACATCAGGAGTTATATCTGTTACTTCTTCAAATCCTAATACTATGGTATGTTTTACCATTTCTCTTATATCATCCATTTCAAATAAAAGATCTTTTCTATCATTTTTCATAATTTTATGAAAATCTATTGCTAATAAACTCATTACATCTCTTGTTGGGGCAGTACAATATACTGGTCCTCTATATCCCATTCTAAAAAGCCAAGGAACTAATCCTGAATGATCTAAATGTGCGTGTGATACTATTACTGCATCTAATTCTTGTATGTTAAATTCTGGTGCTTCTAAATATGGAAATTGGTGATCATTATCTGCGGGGTCAATTCCACAATCTAATAAAACTCTTGATTCAGGAGTTTGTAAAAATAAACAACTTCTTCCTACCTGCCTACCAGCTCCCAATTGGCTTATTCTTATCCATTCTTCTTTTTTACCACGAACCCAACCATCATAAATTCTATGACCTACTTTATCTAAAAATTTTCGTCTATAATCTGAATTTTGGTACAAAACTCCTCTTACATTTTCAATTAGTTTACATCTTATTGTGGGAGTTCTTTTTATTAGTGGAGTCCAACCTGTTACTTTTTTGATTTCTTTTAAAAGCATTCCTTGTTTTCCTATTGCCGTTCCTGGTTTTTCGGTTTCAATTATTACTTGTGATCTGTGTGAGTCAAAAATGATTTGATCTGCTTTTGCTTCAGCTGGTAAAATTTTGTTAATTTCAATTTCTGCTTTTTCCATATCCAAAGTCATAGAAGGGTCATAACGTAATTCTATTCTTTTTTTGAATTCATTTACTAAATCTCTGATTACTCCTCCATTATCTAGAAAGAAATCTTTGTCTTTGGTATACAAAACTATGTTTGCTCCTTCAAATCCCGCATCAGAAATTAATCGTTCAGAATTAGGTATTAATTTTAATATTTCTTTTAATATGTCCATTTTTAATTTAATTTTTAGATTTTAAAATAAGATTTTAAAGAGTTACATCAATATCTGAAGTTTTTTCAACTACTTTTTCTACTCCTTTTTCTGTTATTGTAAATATTGTTATTCCGCCTCCGGATGCTGAATCTCTTTGTATTGCTGCATTTATTGCTTTTGCTACTAAAATTTTAGCTTCTTCCATATTAAGAGTTGGTTTGTACATTGTTTCCATTACTCCCCAAGTTATTACACTTCCACTTCCTGAACAAACAAAGTCAGTTATTTTATCTACTGATCCATCAGCAAACAAGTCATATAAATGGAATCCTTCTCTATCTTTTCCACCTAATAAAAAATGTGTTACTCCAGGTAACATAGAAGGTTGTCTTATATTTCTATAAACTAATCCACCTAATAAATTTGCTCCTTCTTTTACAGTTATATCTCTATGAGTTCTTAACTTTTTTAATTGTGTTTCTGCACGTATAAGTTTGATTAATAATTGGGCATCTGCTACGCTTCCTGCGATAGTCATTGCCATATTATCAGAAATTTGATGTACTTTGTCAGCATATTTAATCGCAATATAATTACCCGCTGTTGCCCTTCTATCTGCTCCTAAAACAACACCTTCAGAACAAACTAATGCTACTGTTGTAGTTCCAGTTTTTAATTGATTTGCTTCCATTATTTGTACCATTTGTACCCTTAAGAATCAGGTTATACAGTTAAAAAGTAACCTTATACTTATAAAGTTTTCGGAAATAAAAAATGAGCCTGCGAGGATTTGAACCCCGGTCATCCGGTCCGAAGCCGGACGTTCTATCCAGACTAAACTACAGGCCCATAAAGAAAAAGAATTATCTCCCATATATAAAGTTTAATAAGAAAAAAAAAGAATTATTACCTCATTTCTTATTATAACCACAAAAACTTTAAATACGGCCTATTCATTCCAAAAAGTATGAGAACTAATAAAAACAATGAACTTAAGAAAGATAACATTGGAGATAAGGTTATTTTAGTTGGTTGGGTTCATACTAGACGAGATCATGGTGGTATCATTTTTGTAGATTTAAGAGATAGATATGGTATTACTCAAATTGTTTTTGATCCAGAATTTAATTCTAGTGTTATGGAAAGTGCAGAATCGTTAAGAAGAGAATTTTGTCTTGAAATCAAAGGAGAAGTAAAAGCTAGAAAAGAAGGAATGGCTAATAAAAAAATTCCTACTGGCGAAGTTGAGGTTTTTGTTGATTCTCTTAATATTATTAACAAATCTGATGTGCCTCCAATTGAAGTTGATGATAGAGTTGAAGCAGGAGAAGAACTTAGATTAAAATATCGTTATCTTGATTTAAGAAGACCTATTATGCAAAAACGTTTATTGAGTCGACATAAAATTATTACTGCTGCAAGAAATTTTTTTAATGAAAATGATTTTTTAGAAATTACCACTCCAATTTTAGTTAAGTCTACTCCAGAAGGTGCTAGAGATTATGTTGTCCCTTCAAGAGTTAGTGCGGGAAAATTTTATGCTTTACCTCAGTCTCCTCAATTATATAAACAAATTCTTATGATTGGTGGATGTGATAGATATTATCAAACTGCTATTTGTTTAAGAGATGAGGATTTAAGAGCGGATAGACAACCAGAACATATGCAACTTGATTTAGAAATGAGTTTTGTTACTAGTGATGAAATTCGTGATTTTGTTGAAAACCTTTTCAAACATCTTTTCAAAGAAGTATTAAAAAAGGATTTAGAAAAATTTGAAGTTCTTTCATATACTGAATCTATGAATAAATATGGTAATGACAAACCAGATATTAGGTTTGATCTTTTTTTAACAGAGGTTACAGAAATTGTTATTAAATCTGATTTTGGTGTTTTTAAAGATGTTAAAAATGATGGCGGAATTGTTAAGTGTATTAATCCAAATAAAGAGTTGGGTAGAAAAGAAATTGATAATTATATTGATTTTTGTCAAAAAAGTGGTGCAAAGGGTATGGCTTGGATGCGAGTTACAGATAATGGTTTAGAAAGTAATATTGCTAAATATTTTTCTGATGATGTTCAAAAAGAATTAATTGCAAAAACTAATGCTAAACCAGGATCTATTTTAATGTTTATAGCAGATAAAAAAAAGAAATGTAATGATATTTTATCGCGACTTAGAACTAAGCTTGGTGAAGATTTAAAACTTTACAATAAAGATGATTTTAAACTTTGTTGGGTTAAAGATTTTCCTTTATTTTCTTGGAATGAGGAAGAAAAACGATGGGAACCTGAACATCATATGTTTTCTATGCCTAATCCTGAATTTGTTGATAATTTTGAAGAACAACCTGAAAAAGTTAAAGGTGACTTGTGGGATTTGGTTCTTAATGGAACTGAACTTGGTTCGGGTTCTATAAGAGTTACTAATCCAAGTGTTCAAAAAAGAGTTATGAAATTTATTGGTTTAAGTGAGGAAGATGCTCAAACTAAATTTGGTTTTTTACTTAATGCATATAATTATGGTGCTCCTTGTCATGGAGGGATGGGATTGGGAGTAGATAGATTGGTTGCTTTAATGAATGGTACTAATGATATCCGAGAAGTTATTGCATTTCCTAAAAATAAAGCTGCTGAATGTCCTATGGATGACAGCCCTTCTCCAATTGAGACTAAACAATTAAAAGAGTTACATATTGAATTAGATGCTGTTGCTAAAAAAAATATTTCTAAATAGAAAAGATTATAAAGTAATTAATTATTATAAACATTATGGGCTGGTTTAAAAGTAAACAAAGAAGAAACGCAGAAAAAGCTACTAAAAACACACTTGCCGCCATTAAAAGATGTTCTATTAAATTAGCAAAAGAAATCATTAAGGATAAGAAGTTAAAAAAAATGGGGCAGGGTTTAGCAGTAATTGTTAATTCTCCCCAAACTTCCGTATTAATTATTTTACATAATAAAACAGGAGTCACTACTAAAGCTAAAGGTGTTGTAAACAATTCAAGCGTAAAGATTGACTTAACAGGCATACCAACTGGCAAAGTTCGTATTACGATTCAAATAATTGATGAAAGCTTTAAAAAGGTTATAAACGGACATTTAGATTCTTTTACTGAATGTCTTGCTAAAAGATTAAACAAAGATGAAAAAGATATCTTAATTACTATTTCTTAAAATTTTTCAATACCTTTTTATTTAATCCCATTTAATATATTCTTAATATGCCGCAGTGGGACAATCTGGTACTCCGGTCGCCTCGAAACTTGCGTTCACGTAATCTTGAACGTAATAAAGACAGCGACTTTCCGCAAGGATATCTCAGTTCAAATCTGAGCTGCGGCGTAATTTCTTTACACAAAGAACAGATTTGCCCAGAACGAAACAAAGTGAAGTGATGTTGTTTGCTTTAGCAAGCCCAGAACGAAACAAAGTGAAGTGATGTTGTAAATCTGAGCTGCGGCGTAACAATCTCAGTTATCTTTTTAATAACAAGAATCCTTCTTTTTTTATGACAACTTATGCTTTAATAGCTACTCCAAATGTTAGTTCAAAACAGGAAGCGTATATGTTATGTGAAAAATATATGCAGAGAATTGAACTATTTGAAAGTATGGGATTAAACCCTTTAATTATGTGTGATGATGAAAAACCAACATACAATTTAGGTACGCTTTTAAGAGAAGTATTGCCCGGTAATGCTTTTACCGTACCAAAAAGTCTTTGTAAAAAAGAAATTGATTTCATTCATGCTTTAGGTTGGCCAAGAGATATTTTACAAGTTTTTGATAATACTGCATTTATTGCCCCAAGATATAAAAAATTGGGTTTAAGAATTTTAGATAGGTTAAATTTCTCAGGAGATTCGTTTATTGGTTTTCTTGGTGAAGGTGGTTGTTCCGTTCCTGCAGGAAATATTTTGTTATATGCTGGTATTGAAAAATTATTTGATGAATCTGATTTTATTGAAACTTTTGGTTTCACTGCTTTGCCCATGCCTTTATATGCAGATCCCGAGTCTTATTGTGAAAAAGAAAGAGAACTTTCTTTGAGATTTGATAGAACTGCCCATATTGATACAGAAATTGGTTTAGTTCAAACTCCTGATGACAATCATCTTCTTTTGGTTACACCAGAAATGCAAATGACTTTTTTTCATTATTTTGAAAGATTACGAAAAAGTTTAGATGCAAAACTTTGGATTTGCCCGGAACCACACCAATTACAACCCACTAATTTTGTTTCAATTCCAAATAAAAGAGTTATTATTTCTCAAAAATGTAAACCGACAACTCAGTTTTTAAAAAGAAACTTAGGAGAAAAAAGAGTTATCAGTCTTCCTTTAATTGACAATGAAACAAATGAATTTGGAGGATTACGTTGTAGAATTAATATCTTAGAAATAAAATAAAAAATTTATTCTTCCTCTTCACTTGATTCAGTTTCTTCTTTTACTTCTTCTCCATCTTTTATTTCGTAATGTTCTTTCCAGTATGGGTCTTCAATCTTTTTTAAGTCTTCATCAAATTGTTCTAAATCCTTATGATACTCTTCAGAATTTAAGGCATCTGTTGCTGCTTGGTCTTCGCCTTTTATTCCATCACAAGATTTTAAAATTTCAACAAAGTCTTTATGATTATCTCTTACAAGGCAGGGCATCATCATATTTCTTAATTTTCCATCTTTTTTAGTGAAATGTTCTTTTTGCCAACATCTTCCTTTGGTAAATAAATCAGAAAACATTGCATCAACTATTCCTTTTCCTTTTGAATATAAGTCTTTTATATTATCTTGATAATATGGAATAAATACGCAAGGCATTATATTTCCATTCCAATCTACATAGAAATAATGTTTTCCACAAGATATACATCCGGAAGATAATTCTGCGCTATTCCAAAAATCAGCCACAAAATAATTCTTTTCTCCAATTAACACTTGCCATTTTTTAAATAATTCAAATCTTTGTTCTGGATTTATCATTAAATCTGTTGTAAATTTCCTGCCTATTGGCATGTATTGAAACATCCACATATATGACGCTCCCAAATCTAAAAAGTACTTATCATAAAAGTCATCAGTCATTAAAGTTTCATAATTTTTACTTGTTGCTGTTACTGAAACTCCAAAAGGAACTTTTGCATTTTTCATATTTTCAAATGCTTTTAATATTCTTGCATAAACGCCCTGTCCTCTTCTTTCATCTGTTTCTTTTTCAAAACCTTCTACAGATATTGCAGGAGTTATATTTCCCAATTCTGCCATTTCTTGTGCTACTTCGGGGGTTATCAAGGTTCCATTTGTGTACATTAAAAAATAACTATCTTTCCATTTTCTTGGTAAATCTAAAATACTATGTCCCTGACTTTCATACATCATGGGTTCGCCACCAGATATTGTAAAAAATCTCATTCCTAAATCATCGTGTAATTCAGTCATTAGTTTATCTACTACATCCCAATCAAGAGTTTCACTACTCATTGATTCTGATGATGCATAACAACCTTCACAATGTAAATTACATCTTTTTGTTGGACTTAAAGTCATAAATGCAGGAGGGGTTTCCCCATGTGCGGATTTATATTTTTCTATTGCTTGATCTCTTTCTTCACAATTTATCATTGCGCCGCCAACTAACGTATCTACAATTTTTTTTGCAACGTCTTTAGAAATTATGCCTTTATTCATATTTCTTAACAAACATTTATACAGAGATTTCATTCCATTATATCTATCCATGCTTACTTTTTTTGAATATAACGGATTGTCATTTTCAATAAAATGTTTGTATAACATTTTATCTATTTGTTTTGATGCTAAAGTTCTTGTTAGTTTATTACTTAAAATTAATTTTGTTAATGTTGCTATTGCTGAACCTTTATTCATTTTTAATAACCTCAAGTTATATTATTAGAGTATCTGATTTTTATTTATTTTTAAATTTTACTATCTTAAAAACACCATTTTCTTTAAGTGCAAACCTTCGTCTCAACCTTAGGCCAAACATTAGATAAAACCTTAAGTCTAACCTTGGCACTTAATAGTGGTGACAAAGGTTTATATACTTAATTAAGAAAACACAGTAATAATGGTTACTAGAAAAGCCAAATTAGGCGAAAGAATAGATAAAGATATACTGAAAGTTCTAAAAAATTCACAAAACCCAATGTCTACAAGAGAACTTGCATTAACAATTAATCGTTCTTGGCATGCTGTTCAAACTCATTGTCTTAAATTACAAATTCGCGGAAGAATTCACGGATTCAATGTTTCTAACATTAATGTATGGGCCCCAAAATAATGAATAAAAAAGCTAGAATAACATTAAAAGCAAGTTTTTTATTAGCTTTAACTCTCATTCTTCTTCTTTTAGCTGTTGTTTCAGCATCGGAGACTAGTAACCTTACAGATAATGGAACAACCAATACAACAATAGAAATTAACACGACCATTGAGACAAACAGCACTGCAACAAATATAACCAACAAAACAGAAACGAACAGTGCTGAAATAGAAGAGTTTTCACTCTCTCTAACAAATAAAGATAACAACAACCTTGGTAATTTTGATCTTACTGAAAATGAGGATGGTAGTTTTGATTTATATATATCTTCAAAAAACCAGGCAGAATTCTCAACCTCTGAAACTGAACCCGAAACTCGAGTGTTAATCAGTGGTTTAACCTCTAATGTTCCAGTTAATGCTAAAATAGACACGCTCAACACTAAAAATATCAACACTAAAGTTTTTGCTATTGATGAAGTATCAATTGATTATGCAATTATTAGACTTCCAAAAACGGGTTTTGTTAATACTATTCTTCAATGTAATAACTTTAACATAGAAAACTTTGAATGTGAAGAATGGCAACCAACAGACGTAGAGTTTACTGACAAAGGAGATTACATTGAGTTTGAAGTAACTCATTTTAGTGCTTATGCGGGTGGCGAAATTATTGCAATTAATGCATTTCATCTAGATGAAGATTACAATGTAATTTCAAATATTTATGATGACATAGAAACCAAAGATGATATTTGGTCTGAACCAATATATGAAAACGAAATTGTCAGAGTTACTTTTGAGAAGGAATTAAACAATGGTAATTACATTGATGTTTTTGTACGTAGTAACAACACAATTGCTTATTTTGATGTTTACGAAGCTGGAACTCAGAACAAAGTAAGTCAATCTGCAATTACTTCACAATCAGAACTTCAATATATGAAAGTAGACCAGCTAACAAAGTCTACAGACACTTTTGATTTTAAAATAATAAAACTAGTGGAAGATCCAGCAGAATGTTTAGCACAATGTGAAGAAGATTGCGAGGAAGAATGTAATTCATCAGTTTACAATGCAGAAAGAGAAGCATTTTTAGAATTTGATTTTATTCATGATGATTATATAAATTCCACTCAAGCAGATGGATTAATTGTTTATGGTGAAACCACAATTAATACTCCTCGTTATAGAACTTGGAATGAAACAAATGATTTTAGTGCAGAATTAGTTGACATGACGGATATTGGGGGAGATACAAAATGGGTTGTTACTAAAGGCAATCATGAACGTGATGAAATGCTTGTGGGTACTGAAAATGATCAACAGCAAATTCACATTAGAACTTATATTAACAATGTCTGGGGAAATCTACTTCAAATTAGTGCAGGAGTTCCTAATGCTGCGTATCGTGCTTTTGACATAGAGTATGAAGATATTTCAGGTGATGCCTTAATTGTTTATGAAAATTCAGGAGCAAATACGGATGCAATTTTTGCTTATCGAACTTGGAATGGCACAGGTTATTCTACAGAACAAACAATTACAACAACTTTGACTTCAAATGCTTTTTCTTGGGTTGAACTCGTACCTAAAACTGGTGCAGATGATATTATGGCATTAGTTCACAATAGTGCAGGAGATTTATTTGCAATTCCTTGGAATGGTACAAGTTTTGAATCAGAAAAACAACAAATTTTATCAGAAGCTACAACATCAAGTACCGAACAACATTTTGCTTTTGCTTGGGAAGAATCTTCAAAAGGCGGATTAATAGGTTATGGTGAAGGTACAAATTTCGTTTATCGCACTTATTCCAAAACTCCGCCTTATTGGAGTACTGAAGCAACAATTAGTCCAGGAAGTTCAATTGATGCTTTAAGAATGTGTTCAGATTCTGCTTCAGATCATATTGGAATTATTTGGCAAGATAGTGGGAGTGACGTTAGTGTTCGTATTTGGGACGGTAATCAAATTTTAACTTCCCCGCCAACAGACGAAACATCTACGGAATCCAATGGTGCTAATAATGTTAATATTGATTGTGCTTGGCATAATTCTTCTCAGGCATTATTTGGTTTTGTTGATCGTAACGCATTACAAGTTGATTATGTTACGTTTACCAAACCAAATACTTGGAGTTCTACTGATTTGGCTACCGCTTCTACTTCTGGAAATTTTGCAACAGATGATATTAAAGGGTTAAGATTTATTCCCCACCCAACTACTGAAGAAGTTATGATTTCTGCATTAGACACTAGAGAAGACCTTACCACAATTAGATGGGATGGTTCTACGTTCCAAACCATTACCCCCTCGCGCTTAGAAGCAACAACTGAAGCAACTAATGGAGCTCAGGAATCTGCTAGTTTTGATTGGTACAGATACGATCCAATTCCTTCAGTAATTAATTTACAACCTTCAACAGGAACTTCTTATTCTCCTTCTGAAAGTGTTAACCTTACAGCTAATGTTACAGATAACATTAACGTTGATACAGTATTAGTTAACATTACATTACCAAATGGAACTATTGAACAACTTACCTTAAATGATGATAATTCAGATAATGCATACAACTTAACTTTTACTACAACAAATCTTATTGGAACTTATACTGTATTAATAATTGCGAACGATACTAGCATACACCAAAATTATAACTTAACTGAAACCATAACCTTTACTGTTTCAGATTCTAATAATCCCAATGTTACATCCATAATTCCTTCTGCAAATTCCTTATTTAATACTTCAGAAAATATAGAACTATCCGTAACAACCATTGATGATTTTAGTATAGATACAGTTTATGCCAACATAACATATCCTGATTCCACAATAACTCAAATAATTTTAACCAACATTAGTGATAAATACAATTATTCATACACAATTCCCACAATTATTGGGGAGTATTCAATTATTTATTTTGTTAATGATTCTTCGGGAAATATAAATTCTTCAGAAGTTAGTAATTTTAATGTTACTGATTTTACCGTTCCAAATATAACTGGTTTAATTCCAAATAATGATTCGATTTACAATGTAAATCAGATTATTGAAATTGGTGCAATAATCATAGATAATGTACAACTTAATTTAACTTATATTAACATTTCACTTTCCAACAACACAGTAATAGAAATTAACCTTTCTAATGTTGAGAACAACAAATATAACGTTTCATATACTTTACCTTATTTAATTGGACAATATAACATTACTTATTTTGCAAATGATTTAAGTAATAATATTAATTCCACTGAAATAATTTATTTTAATGTTACTGACCAAACCCCCCCTTTAGTTACAATTATTGCCCCATTAAGCAACAGTAATTTTAATCAGGATAATTCATTTCTTACAATTGTAACCATAACTGATGATGTTAACGTTTCATCAGTTTATGCAAATTTTACCCTTCCAAATTTAGATATTGTTCAGCTTAACATGTCAGATAATGATGCAGACAATACATTTAATGTTACATTTCTCAACACATCTCAAGCAGGAACTTACACTCTCCAAATTTTTGCAAACGATACTAGTAACAACATAAATTCAACCATCACACGCACATTTAACGTTCAAGATTCAAATAAGCCTTTAATTAACCTTATTTCTCCAGAAAATCAAGAAAATATTTCTACTAGAGAAATCTCATTTATTTGTAATGCCACAGATGATACGGCATTAGTTAATTCATCTTTATATATCAACATTTCGGGAGAATTTAATCTTAATCAAACAAAAATAATAACAAATAATTTTAATGAAACTAATATAACCTTAAATGTTTCAGATGGGATTTATATTTGGAATTATGAAGTTTATGATTCAAGTGGTAATGGAATTTTTGCTTTAAACAATTTTACTATTAATGTTGATGCAACCCCTCCGTTAATAAAAACCTTAATTCCCGCTGCTGATTCAACTGCGAGTGTTGCAGACATTATTGAAATTAGTGCCAACATTACTGATCGTAACTTACTTAGTAGCACATTTGCTAACATCACTTATCCAAATGGAACGATTACCCAAATTAATTTAACTTCCCAGGGCAATAAATACAACAATTCATTTACAATCCCGCCAATATTAGGAACATACAATCTTACTTATTTTGCAAATGATTCTTTTGGAAATATTAATTTTACAGAAACGTCAAACTTTACAGTCAGTGATGAAACTGTTCCAACAATTACCCCCTTAAGTTGTATTCCTGTTAATGCTAACCTCACTCAGATTGTTCAATGTAATGCTACAATAACAGATTCAATTTTACTTGATACCATCCTAGCTAATGTAACTCTTCCTAATGGAACTGTTGAAGTTCAAACTGTTGCTAATATTTCAAATAATTATCATTTTAACTTTTCAAATTCCATATTAATAAATCAATACACAATTTTGTGGTGGGCTAATGATTCTTATGATAATATTAATACAAAAACAGAATATTTTAATGTTTCTGATTCCACCAGTCCTAAACTAACTCTTTCCTCTCCAACAAATTATTCTAATTTTACTAATTCTATTTCATTCATATTTAACGCATCAGATAATTATTATTCTACTTTAAATTGTTCATTAATTATTGATGGAATTGAAAATCAAAACAATGCAGCAATAGTTAATCAAACATTAAATACCTTTGTAACAACCCTAACTGAAGGAAATCATTCTTGGAATATTTCTTGTAACGATGCTTCAACAAATCAGAACGTTACTGAAACTAGACTTCTTACAGTAGACCTTTCAGATCCCACTTTTATTAGTTTAAACACCACCCCTAGTTCAACTGAAGATCTTGATCCTAATGTTAACATTAGTTTCTTAGCTAATGTTACAGATAACATAACTAGTGTTGATACTGCAATTCTTCAATACAAACTTAGTACTGAGAGTAATTATGCAAATAACATAACAATGAGCCTTTCAGGAGGGTTTTTCAACATCTCTCTTAATCTAACCACCGCAGGGACTTATGATTTTAGACTGTTTGCTAATGATAGTGTTGGTAACTTTAATTATAGTAATTCTATTAGTCGAACCATTGCATATGAAAAAAGTTGGACAAGAACCCCTTCAAGTTTTAATCCTGTTTATGCTAGTATTAATGATAATGTTACGTTAGGTAATTTAACCATTAACAACACAGGAGATTATCAGCTTAACTTCACTCTTTCTTCAGATCAAAACACCACTCTATTCAATAGTTCAGTTAATATTACCTTGGAAGCTAAAGAAATAGAAACAATAGAAGTTAATGATACTGCAGACAGTTATGGTCTTAAATCAATTAATATTTTAGTTAATTCTTCTTCTGGCGGAAGTCCATCCACTCAAACTACAACTGCTCAAACTTTAGTTGCTGCAGGTCAACCTGCTTTAGTAACTAAATTTACCGTTCCTAATGCCGATACAAAAACTGCATCGTTAGGTGATACTGCAATTTCTTTTGCTGCGCAAATTGAAAATATTGGAACTGGTAATGCTACTAATGTGACTCTTTCAGTAACTTTCCCAGATGATTGGTCTTTGATTTTTGGTTCAACCTCATTATTTATTGAAGAATTAAATTCCGGTGAGTCTGAAGAACTTACATTTGAAGTTGACATTCCAGCTAATGCCAGTACAGGAACTAAGTATGTTATTGGAAACGTTACAGGACTTAATTCCAGTGACTCTAACCTAACTTTGGCCAATCTTACTTTTAGCGATCAAGTAATTGTTACTATCAACGCACCAACTGCAACGCTAGGTGCATCAGGATCAACAACGTCAAACTCAGACAGCATTAGTAGCACTAGTGGAGGTGGAAGCGGCGGCGGAATTTCAAGAGTAGATTTAACTCGTATTGATGAAGGCAGTGAAGTGTTTGTTAGTGAAGACATCGCAGAAGTTGTCAGAGGATTAAGCAACAAATTTCCAATTAACATAACTAACATTTATGAAAATTCTAGATTAGAAGATATTTCTCTTAATGTGGAAGGATATCTTTTACAATATTTAACTATTTTTCCAGATAAAATTAATTATCTTAATCCTGGCGAAAGTAGTGAGTTTATTGTAGAAATTATTTCCCCATCTTACATGAAACAAGCTTCACATTCATTATCTTTTACCATAACAGGTAAGATTGTAGGGGAAAAAGAGGTTGAGCTTAATGATGGTTCTTCAATGAAAATTTTGATTAAGAAAAATTTGTTGGAGACCCGTCTAATTAAGCTTTTAATTCAAGAGTTTAGCAGAGAGGAAGTTTTAGAAAAATTAGATGAAGCAAAAATAGCACTTGACGCATTAACTGAATTTAACATTATAAAAACAACAGAATTATATGAAAAAGCAGAGACGGCATGGGAGGAGCATAATTATAATCTTGCAATGGAATTGAGTGAGGAAATCATTTCTAGACATAATCTCGCATTTGAAACTAACAGCTTGATTGAAGAAACAAAAGAAAGCATAAGGTTAGGTCGAAAAAAAGGAATCAATCTTGATGAATCGGATAGAATGTTACAACTTGCTCTTGCTGCATTTGAAAGAGAAGATTTTTCTACAGCTCTTGCCAGGGTTAAAGACGCTCAACTAACTCATTTATTGCTTTCAAAAGGAAGATTAAATATTTTATGGATACTTAAAACGTATTGGTGGGTAATTTTAACCGCAATTATAATCTCAGGAATAAGTGGAGAAGTTATTAGGAAAAAATTAACTTTAAAAATTATTGCAGGCAAAATAACTGATTTAAACAAAGAAGAAACAACAGTTAATAAGTTAATGAAACAGCTTCAAACTACGTTTTTCAAAAAGAAAGGGTCCCCCTCTGAATATCATAAACAAATGTTTAATTATGAACATCGACTTAGTGAACTCCGCGTTGAACGTGATAAATTAAGAAAAAAAAGAGTTGGCATAATTCATATTTCAGAGGAAATTAAACTTCTTGAAAAAGAAAAAGAGGATGCAATTAATAAAATAAAAGCATTACAACTTGCATATTATCAAAATCTTTCAATTTCAAAAAAGAAGTACGAAAATCGAATTAATGAATTCAGAATTAGAAGTGCAGAAATTGAAAAAACAATTGCTCTTTTAGAAGTTAAACTTGCTAAAAAGACTAAACTTTCTGAAATTAAAACTAAACTAAAAAATAAAGAAAATAAGTTTATTAAATTTCGTAAAGAATTGAAAAAAAGATTTAATAATAAAACAA
>CAYRWJ010000009.1:0-26860 GCA_964427985.1 uncultured Methanosarcinales archaeon | reverse complement strand
AGTTCTGAATGTTAAATATGTCTCTTCATCTAAGGAATTAAATGTTTCTGGGTTGAATTTTTTGAATAAATTTGAAGAAGATCCTAACGCGCCAATAGATCACATGGATGGCCCATATCTTTATGAAAATCAATATGTGTTACCTAGGGCTGCATTTTATAAAGATGCAATTCTTGTTGTTGGAGAAGAAACTGTGAAAAGATCATTTATTTATTGGGCAGTTCTTAATGAAAATTTTAATACTTCTACTACTCTAATTTTAGCGGGAGATAGCGCCAGTATTTCTAGTTATGATCTGAACTTTTTAAGACGTTTTAAAGGAGTTATTTTGGTTTCTCCTATTGATAACTCAGACATGTTCAAACTTAAATCTTATGCAAATGCAGGAGGCGTAATCTTTCCTAATATAATTGAAGGTGAAAACCAGCTTGATGAAAATAAACTTAACCTGTTTTTTAATGATTTTAAAATTAAATACTCTCCTTTGGAAATTTTAGATAGAGAAAATAATAAGCTTAGCTTAAGTTTATTAAACGAATCAGGCTTCGTTTTTGTTAGTGAAAAGTTTTTCATGTTTCCCGGATGGCATGTAAAAAGTAATGGTGTTGAAAAATCTTTATTTAGGTGTGATGGAATGGTATCATGTTTACCAGTTAATGCCAACACCACTCAATTGAATTTTAGTTACCTTCCCAAATCTTTTGTTATTGGTTTGTTTATTACTTGTATAACATCTTTGTTAGCATTAATCATTTTGTTTCGAGGTAAAAATGGATTTAAAAGATTATAAAAGACTTAATTCTTTTAAACACTGGTGGTTTGAGGCAAAAAGGCGATTGATTTTGTCACAAATAAAAAAAGACTCGTCTTTATTAGAAGTTGGATGTGGCGTATCTGATCTTTTCAACAAAGAATTAAATATTGTTGGCATTGATCTTGATCAAGAATCTGTTAATCTAAACAAGAAGAGAGGGATGAATTCTTTAGTTGGGACTGCTCTTGCTTTACCTTTTGATGATTGTGTTTTTGATGTTGTTATTCTTGCAGATATTTTGGAACACATTAAAGAGAGTGAGGAAGCACTTTTGGAATCAAAAAGGGTTTTGAAAGAAGATGGAAAACTAATTATTACTCTGCCTGCAAATAAGTATTTGTGGAGTTCACATGATGTGGAATTAGGTCATGTTAAACGTTATTCAAAGAAAGAAGTAATTCAGTTAGCTTCTGATGCTGGTTTAAAAACAATGATTTGTTCTTACTGGAACACATTTCTTTTTGTGCCTATTTTTTTATTACTAAACCTGTCTAAATTATGTAAATTTAAAATAAATGCTGTAAAGAAAAACAATACTTTTTTAAATAATCTTTTTTTATATGTTCTTAATTTTGAGACTTGGTTGTTAAATAAAGGAGTTAGATTTCCTTTTGGAGTTTCAGTTTTTGGAGTATTTAAAAAATGATATCAATTGTAATTCCAGCATATAATGAAGGAAAAAAGTTAAATAATAATTTAAATAAAATCTTTCAGTTTATGAATTCTTTTCAAAAAACGTTTGAAGTTATTGTAGTTGATGATGGAAGTACGGATGATTCTTTTGATGTTTTAACAAATTATAAACTTCAAAATAATATTAATAATTTTTTTATTCTTAAAAACAGTTTAAACAAAGGTAAAGGTTATTCTGTTAAAAAAGGAGTTTTATTTGCTAAAGGAGATTTTGTTCTTTTTTTAGATGCCGATCTTTCAACTCCGATTGAAGAACTGGCAGGATTTTTTAAATATTTGGATGAATTTGATGTCGTAATTGGATCAAGAGCGCTTCAAAAGTCTAGCATTCTTAAAAAACAACCTTTTTATCGTGTTTTAATCGGTAAAACTTTTAATAAGTTAGTAAAGATTTTTTTGTTTATAAACCTTAATGATACTCAGTGTGGTTTTAAATTATTTAAAAAAGAAGTAGTAAAACCAATTTTTTCGAAGCTTTCAATTGACCGTTTTGGTTTTGATATTGAAATTTTATACTTGGCGAAAAAGTTTGGCTTTAAGATTAAAGAACAACCAGTTTCTTGGGTTAATGATGAAGATACTAGAGTTCGTATGATTGATCCTTTTAAGATGTTTTTAGATATTTTTAAGGTGCGAATAAAAGATTTATTTGGGAGTTATAAAAATGAGTAATTTTAAAAAACATAAAGAAATTTTAATTTTAATTTTATTATTCATTATCTTTACTCCTATTTTTCTTACTCCTTGGGTTCATCATAATGATGGTGCAGGATATTATTCTTATGTACGTTCGGCTTTTATTGATGGAGATCTAGATTTAAAAAACGAGAAAGATTTTTTTTCCGCTAAATTTGCAGTTTCTTCTATTCAAGAGGATGAGTCTACAGGAGTTTATTTTTCACAATATCCTATTGGCGTTCCTTTATTGTGGAGTCCTTTTTTTGCCCTTGGACACGGAATTGCTAATTTATCCGGTTCTGTTCTGAATGGGTATTCAACACCTTATGTTTATATGGTTAATTTAGGATCTGCAATTTTTGGATTTTTGGGTTTGCTTTTGATCTATAGTTTTTGTTCCAACTTTTTCAGAAAATCAGTTGTACTTCTGTCCACTGTTACTTTTTGGCTTTCTTCTTCAGTATTTTATTATATGTATTTTGAGGGAACAATGTCGCATGCTATCTCTATGTTTTCGGTTGCATTATTTATTTATTGGTGGTATAAAACACTTAAGAATCGTACCTTTTTTCAGTGGTTTGTTTTAGGTATTTTGTCTGCCTTGATGATAATGGTTCGATACCAAAATGGTTTTTTTATGATATTGCCGTTATACTTTTCTATTAAGACTTATCATTCTTTAGTTAAAATCAGATCAAGGCGTGTTTTAAATCTATTTTATAAAAACATTTTTTTCTTATTTTCTTTGTTAATTGGTTTAATTCCTCAATTTATTGTTCTTAATTATCAGCATGGAACTTATTTTTCAGCATTAACTAATTATCAAACCTCAATTAATTATGTAGCAGGTAGCTATAATTGGATTCGCGTTCTTTTTTCTGCAGATCATGGTTTGTTTGTTTGGACACCTGTGATTCTTTTATCGTTTTTAGGTATTTTGTTAGCGATTAAACGCTTTCATGCTCAAAAACATCTTATGGTTGCTTTTTTACTTGCATTTTGTTTACAATTATTTTTTGTTGCCTCGATTAGTGCCTGGAATGGTGCCCAATCTTACGGGCATAGAATGTTCCTTAATTGTAGTTTGATTTTTGTTTTTGGTTTTTGTCATCTAATAAATCTAATTTACAAGCGTTATGGTTGGAAAATTCCTTTGTTGATGTCATTTGTTTTAATCTGTTGGAATTTCAATTTAATGGTTCAATACGGATTTAGATTAATTCCTTCTGATGGCGCGATTAATTTTTGGAATGTACTAAAAAACACATTCACAAAATTACCGCACAAGTTATTTGCATTTGTGAAAATCTTCATGGGGTCTAGAGGAGATCTAACTTCATGATTTTAGCAATCTTTTTAAACGGTGGTTTTTTTTAATATCCTTATGAAGCTTTCAATAATCATCCCAGTATATAATGAAGAAAAGACTCTTAAGAAGATTATTAATAAGTTGGAATCTGTTGATTTTGGAGCTCTTAAAACTGAAATAGTTTTAGTGGATGATTGTTCAAATGATGGAAGTAGAGAAATTCTTAAAGAAATAGCAAAATCAAAAAAATATCAGGTTATTTTTCACAAAAAAAATGCGGGTAAAGGTAGAGCGTTAAGAACTGGATTTAAATACGCTACAGGTGATTTGATAACCATTCAAGATGCAGATTTGGAATATGAGCCTCATGATTTCAAGAAGTTGTTAAAACAGATTTTGAATGGTCAGACTGATGTTGTTTATGGTTCAAGGTTTTTGGGTCAGTCTTTTCTTTCTAATCAAAAATGGGCGGTTCCTTCACATTATATGGGAAATAAATTACTTTCTTTGGTAACATCAATCTTGTATTTTCGTTGGGTTACTGACATGGAAACCTGTTATAAAATGTTTACTAGAAAAGCTTATGAGTCTGTGTGTTTACATTCGCAACGTTTTGATTTTGAGCCTGAGATAACTGCCAAATTTATTAAGAATGGTTTTAAGATTATAGAGGTTCCAATAAGATATTATCCAAGAGATTTTTCAGAGGGGAAAAAGATTTGTTGGAAGGATGGATTGAAAGCAATATGGTACCTTATAAAATATCGTTTTTTTGATTGAACATGAAATTATTAGCTAATTTTAATAAATGGGATCGTTTTACTAAATTAACTTTTTTTATTATAGTTTTTGGTATTTTTCTTCGTTTTTTTATTGCCTTTTTTGTTTCTCCTGCAGGAGATTCAACTTGGCATCTTTCTGTGGCTAGATTTATAGCTAGGGAGGGTCATATTCCTTTATTCGAAGAATTGGGAAGAGTTGTTTTTTGGGCTCCTCCTCTTTTTCATATTGTTGCAGCTTTCTTTTATCGTACATTCTTGCTTTTAGGGGAGGATGTTGCACTTAAATCAATGAATTTTGTACTGCCTCTTTTTGGTTCATTGTCTTTGATAGTGTTTGCGTTTATAGCAAAACACTTTTTGAAAAAGCCGCGCACAGTGTTTATTGCAGTATCTTTTTTGGTATTCCTTCCGATTCATATTTATTATTCAACAATTTCTCATATTGATGGTTTTTTGACTTTTTGGGTTTTATTAGCATTTCTTTTAGCTTTGAAAAAACGTTTTTTTTGGTGTTCTTTGGTGGCGGGGATTGGGTTATTATCAAAATATAACTTTATTTTTATACTGCCTGTAATAATTTTTCTTATTTTTTCAAATTATGATTTTAAAAAGTCAGTTTCAAAGATTATTTTGTTTTGTGTAGTTATGTTTGCAGTGGGGTTGCCTTGGTACTTACGTAACCTGATTAAGCTAGGAAATCCCATATTTTACTTTTTGAATAATTTATTTAAGTTTTTAGGATTTAATCCTTTTTTATATGAGACTCTTACAAATTCTTCTGTGAGTAACTTATTTGATTTATCATATCTTTCAAAAGCTTTTTTGGACTTTTTTGGGGTTCCATTAGGATTAGTTAACAATCTTTCAAACATAAACCTACCTCTTATGCCTTTTCCTTTAATCTTGTGGTTGGTGGTTATTTCAATATTTTTTGCCATTCTTGTTTTTTCTTTTTTTGTAAAGAAAGACAGACAGTTAAATATTATTTTTTATATTTTTTTCATCTCATTTCTTGTTATGTTAATCTTGTATCTTTATGACTTTGGGGATATGTTTTTACGTTTATTCTTGCCTGCAATTTCTATTCTAGGATTGTTTTTTGCTAAGGGTGTTGAGAGTATTTTGAAAACAAAATTCAGGTATGTTTTGGTGGTTTTTTTGATTTTTTGTTTTGTTTTGTTTTCTGCAGCAGAAGTTTTTAAGGTTAATATCGCTAGAGAACAGTACACTAGATACTCTGATGATTTTAGTTGGTGTTTACAGAACCTTCCTGAAGATGCAGTTGTATCTCCGCAATCAACTGTTTTGACATATTATTTAGACCGGTTTTCTTCCGATGGGACTGATTCACAACTTACTGAATTTCATATTAGTTCTAAATTAACCTGGAAGAAAGATCCTCTTTCAGAGAAAGTTCTTAAGAAAAATTATGAACTGATTTATTCTAATGATAAAACTGAGTTTTATGTGTATGAAAGAATTAATTAGTTTTTTGATCTTATTTAATTGTGTTTAGGATTTTTTTAATCTCTTTTTTTATTGGACGAAATATTTTTGATCTAATCTTGCTTTTTTTTACTGTAGCAAGTTTATTAAATTTTTCTGTTTCAAAGTAAAATCGTTTTCTTCCTTTAGTTTTTAATTGGTGATATTCTTCATGAAAGTCAATTTCTTCCCATTGTTCGCGCTTGATCTCATAAAAATCAACATTGTTATGAATGTCAATAAGTTCTTGTATTGATTTAAGCCAGAACATATTACGATTTTCAGGGTTTTTTATCATGGTATCCATGATTTTTTTTAGTTTTTTTATGCCGTTGCCTTCAAACTTAATCATTCCTATTGATTCGCCGTTGGCTTTTGTTGGGTCTATCTGTTTGTTGACCTCTTTAACCTTGTCAGATTTTGTGATCACTTTCATATCATCTTCATCATATGCTTTTTTTCGGTCTATAACCATCACTACTTCTTTTCCTTTTGTTTTTTTGATCAATCCGTTTATCACACTTGATTGAAACAAATCGTCGCCATTTATTACTATGAATGGTTCGTCCATATTGTGTCGAGCGGTCCAGAGGGTTACAAAGTTGTTAGATATGTCAAAGAATGGATTAAAAATAACTTTTATGTCCATTTCAGGATACTCATTTTTTACCTTATTTTCAATAAGATCAGAATAGTAACCCCCTACAATAACAACTTCATCAATAGAGGTTCTTTTTATTTTTTTTAGTTGTATGTCAATAATAGTATTTTTTGGATCAATTTGAAGAAGGGGTTTGGGTCTATCTTTAGTGTAAGGCAACATTCGCTTTCCCATTCCTGCTGCAAGTATTATTGCTTTCATGTTTATTTAAACTATATTTCATTTATAAAGCTAACTCTAAAAGTATTCTTGTAACCATAACTCGAGATTAATTAACATCCAGATCTTTTGTCCGCCTCTTTTTATGTTTTGTACTGCATTTTTTTCAATAAAGTTTTTGATTTCTGTTTGATTAAAGTATTTTTTTATTTTTGCATTAGGGTTGAGTAGTATGTCTTCAGTATGTTTTTTGAAGTCTTTACTGAACCAGTTGGTTAACGGAACTGGGAAGCCCTGTTTTTTTCTTTTTATGACTGTTTCAGGTAGTAATTCTTTGAATGCTTTTCTTAAGACATATTTTGTGGTATTGTACTTTTCACTTGTTTCTTCAGATGTTTTGTTAAATGATACTAATTTAAATAACCAATTTTTCCATCGAATTTTTAGTTTTTTAGAGAGAGATAAGGCATAATTTACAAGTTCATGATCAATGAATGGAACTCTTGCCTCAACTGCCGTTGCCATTGTTGTGGTGTCAACTCTTTTTAAAAGTCCTACAAGGTGTGTTTTTTCAAAAGTGTAACTTAATTTTTGAAAATAGTTGCCTTTTGCTTTGTTAAAGTGTTTGGCAAATATTTTTGTGTAAGCTTCATCTTTGTTGAGAGATTTTTTTAGTTCTTCGGTAAAAAGTTTTTCTTTTTCTTCCCATGGAAAATAAGAATATCTGTGAATGAAGTGTTCGAGTGGTGAGTTAAATTTTGTGTGCGTATATTGAGCATTAAATTTCTTAAAAAACAGGTTAAATCCTGGAAGTTTACTAATTTTTAGTTTATAATAATCATTGGTACTATCAAATATTCTTCCGTATCCCCCAAATATTTCATCTGCTCCCTCTCCTGATAATACTACGGTTATGTGTTTTTTTAGTTCTTTTGACATCAAAAACAGAGGTACCTCGTTTGGAACTCCTAAGGGTAGATCTTTGTATTTAATTAGTTCTTTCATGGTTTTTAGGTACTGTTTGGTTGAAACAACCAATTCATGGTGTTCAGTTTTGTGCATTGTTGCTACCTGTTTGGCATAAGCGAGTTCATTGAATTCTTCTTCTTTGAATGCAACAGAAAACGTTTTGATGGGTTGTTTGCTTAACTTGCTCATCACTCCCACAATTATGCTGGAGTCTAGGCCTCCGCTTAGATATGCTCCAATTGGTACGTCGCTAATCATTCTTTTTTTTATTGAGTTTGTTAATATTTTTTTAACTTCAGAAATAGCTTTTTTTTCATTTTTCATTTGTTGTTGTTGTTTAACATCCCAGTACTCTACCTCTTTTATGTTGGTTCCAATTTCTAAATAATGTCCTGGTAAAACCTCAAAAATGTCTTTGAATAAAGTTTCATTTCCAATAACCTGCCGATAGGATAAATAAGATGATATGGCTTTGGCGTTTACCGCTTTTTTGTAATCTGGATGGAGAAGTATGGTTTTTATCTCAGATCCAAAGATTATTTTTGAATTCTTTTTGGTGTAATATAATGGTTTTATTCCAAGTCTATCTCTTACCAAATACTTTTTGTTTTTGTTTTTGTCATATAAGCAAAATGCAAACATTCCATTGAATTTTTTTACACATTCGATTCCCCATTTTTTGTAGGCCTGAATTATGACTTCTGTATCAGTATTAGAATTAAATTTTAATCCCTCTTTTTTCAGTTCTTTTCTTATTTCTTTGAAATTATAAATTTCTCCATTGAACACAACAATAATTTTCCCTTCTGAATCTTTCATGGGTTGGTGCCCTTTTTTGCTTAAATCTAAAATGCTCAGTCGTCTATGTCCTAAAGCTATTTGGGTATCTATAAATGTTCCAGAATCATCGGGTCCTCTATGTTTTAAGGAGTTTGTCATGACGTCAATAAGTTTATGTTCTACTTGGGTTGTATCCTTAAGGTTTATTATTCCAGTTATTCCACACATACCTTATTTGTGTGTTGTTTTGTTTAAAAAGATTGCTAGTTTTTTTAAAAAGGGCAAATTTAAATACTTCTTTAGACTGCTTTTATTTTATGTCATATCTTAAAAAAGGATTGAAAGGTTTATTTGCACTTTTTGTACTTGGAGTACTAGCAAATATAATTGGATATTTTACAAGATTGGTGCTTACGAGAACGATTTCTGTTGAACAGTATGGTTTGTTTTATTCAGTTTTGTCTTTGATAATGTTTTTGATGATGTTTTCTAACCTGGGTTATGGTAACGCTCTTGTAAAGTACGTCTCTAAGTTTAAGACCCTAAATAAGCTTAGCCTTTTGAAGTTTACAATTAAGTTTACTTCCACAATCCGGGTTGTGATTGTGTTTATTCTGGGTTTGCTGCTCTTTGTGTTTGCACGAACTCTTGAGACTAACTTTTTTAAAAGTGCAGGATCTCACATTTTAATTTATATTTTTGCTTTGATAATCATATTTATGGTTTTTAATCAGATCATTTCTCGAATATTTAATGCTATTCAAAACAATCTTTTTATGGGTTTAGTAGATTTTACCCAAAAGGTCCTTTTTTTCGTGTTTGTTTTGTTATTGTTCTTTTTAGGTTTTTCAAGAGATGCATTATTGCCCGGTTATTCTTACCTCTGGGCAGTTTTTCTAACGTTCTTGTTTTTTGTATTTTTTGCTCTAAAACAAAGTGGTTTTTTTAAGATAAAAAGTAAAGGAACGAAAAGTTTAGCAAAACAGTTAACTAGATTTGCAATGGCCTCTTTCCTGATTGGGATTAGTTATATGGTTATTGGTTATATTGATACCCTGATTTTAACTTATTTTCGTTCTCTTACTGAAGTGGGAATATATAATACAGTTCTTCCAACTGTGATGGTGGTATCCTTTTTTAGTCTATCAATACATCATGTTTTGTTTCCGTTAGTTTCTGAATTGTGGGAAAAAGATCTTAAAACTCAGTTGAAACAGGGTTTTGTGATGGTTCGAAAGTACTCTTTATTTTTTGTGACTCCTTTTGTTTTGGCTATGCTAGTTTTTCCAAAGATGATTTTACAGGTTCTTTTTGGTTCTGATTATGTTCCAGGTTATGCGGCAATGATGATTCTTGCTGTAGGAATGGTTTTTATGACTCTGGGGATAATTAATCAGGCAGTTCTTAGTGGGGTGGGTAAACCCAAGGTTGTTACAAAAGTGTTATTGTTTGTTGTAATACTAAATCTTATACTTAATATAATCTTAATACCTTTTTTAGGAATGGTTGGTGCTGCAGCAGCCACAACATTAAGTTATTTTATGATTATGCTATTAACATCTATTAAGATTAAATCTTTTGTTAATGTGAATCATGACATTTTGGGTTGGATTAAATTATTGTTCTGTTCGGTTGTTTTTGTTTTAGTGACCTTGTTTTTCAAGACGTTTCTGAACCTTAACATTTATTTAGAACTGGCGGTGTGTTTGATTGCAGCATCTCTAGTCTATGTTTTGTTAGCATACCTATTGAAATTAATTTGTATTAAAGAAATTAAATTTTTTATTAAAACAGTTTTAAGAAAATAGTTTTTATTTTGTCATTACCTGACAACATCTTCGGCAGGATGTTGGAAGCTGGTGCCATATATTTTTTCTAAACTTTTTATATTCTTTTCCATTCCAGATTTTGAATAAGCTTGTCGTATTTACATTACCAAAATAAACTTGTAAACATCTTATGTGCGGTGTAACCTCGCCATTACTTAATATTGCTAAGCTTTTGTATAATGATGAGCATTTTTTATGTTCTTTTAGTTCATCATATGTTTGATAATATTCTTTTAGTTGATTAAGGTTCATTTCAGGGAAAAACTTAACTTTAAAAGGATATTTTTTATTTTTTATTTTTTCTATTTGGTTATATATTGCGTTAATATCTAACTTATCTACTTTTATTTCTTTTTTGTTATCTTCAGTAAAATTTAAGTGTGATATTAAGACCGTGTGAACGCCTTTAAATTCTTCTTTGAAGTGGTCTAAACTTTCGATGAGTTTTTTGTGGTTATTTTCAAACATGGTCATTCTTAAAATTACCTTAGGATGAGAAGAATTTACTTTTTGTTTATACCTTTGTAAAGTAAAAAGTCCTTTTTTTATTTTGTCGTAGGAACCAGGTATTCCTGTTATTTCATCATGTAACTCTTTTGGTCCGTTAAGAGATAGTTGAAGACCCCTTAAACCATATTTAACGAGTTGTTCTGCGTTTTTTTCTAGTAAAATTCCATTTGTAGTTAAAGAAACACTGATTTTATGCTCTTTACAGGTTTTAAGAACATAATCTAACCCAGGGTAGAGTAATGGTTCTGTCATTTTTAAACTTAAATTGATTCCCTTATTTTTTATTTGTTTTATGATGTTATCAAAAGTTGATCTATCTAAATCCCCTCTTCCGTCATACATTTTAAAGAAATCCGTTTTGATGTTTTTTAAACCAATGTCGCACATTTTACATCGCGCATTGCATATGCTGTTTACTGCAAGGTATATTTCAGAAGGGAAGAACAGTTTCATTATTCCAACTTTTACTAAAAGCCGGTTAATTCTTCTTACAATTTGATTTCTTATATACCCTTTTGTTATCATTTTGTTATGCTATTGTTGTTTAGTATTTCAGATAACTTTAAATATCTTACTAATTTTATATAATATTAAAAGCGATTATAAAAATGACTGAAAAGAAGCATATTCAACATATAAATCAGATAACATTCGTGATTTCTGGCAAGCAAATCCTCCTCAAGTGTGGTATTCAAAAAAGGCAGAAGGCACCTTAGATTATTTTAGGGAAATCGCTCTGCATAGGTATAATATTCAGTATAGATATATACCTTCAATTGCAGAATTTGATTCGTGGAAAAATAAGAACGTTCTTGAGATTGGCTGCGGGGTGGGTACCGATGGATTACAGTATGCGCGTAATGGTGCTAATTATACTGGCGTTGATTTAACAAAGCGGGCAGTAGAAACTGCAAAGAAGCATTTTAAACTTTTTGGGGTTGATGGAAAGTTTATTCAAACCAATGCAGAAAGATTGCCTTTTGATGATAATACATTTGATCTGGTTTATAGTTTTGGTGTTTTGCATCACACCCCTAATTTTCAGGATGCTTTTGATGAAGTTCATCGTGTTCTTAAACCAGGAGGCAAAGCAATAGTTATGCTTTATGCGCGTGGTTGGAAACATTATTTTTTTAGAGTTTTTATTCATGGATTTTTGTTATTTGAATTTTTGAGGTTTGGCATACAGAAAACATATGATCGTAATAGTGATGGTAAAAGTTTAACTTATATATTTTCAAAATCTCAAATAAAAAACATATTTTCTAATTTTTCTAATTTTAACTTAGAAAAATTTAGGATGGGTGCATTTTTTGATTGGGGAACCACATTTCCGCGATGGTTTGTAAAATTTGTTTATACATTGAAACTTGATAAGGTCCTTGGGGAAAATTGGGTTATTAAGGTGATAAAATGATAAATTTATTA
Organism: uncultured Methanosarcinales archaeon; assembly: GCA_964427985.1. Taxonomy (GTDB): domain Archaea; phylum Nanobdellota; class Nanobdellia; order Woesearchaeales; family JABIAG01; genus JABIAG01. The sequence goes on along the minus strand of CAYRWJ010000009.1, from coordinate 14,763 downwards.
AAAAAGGTCTTATGTAGGTTAGGATTTCATTATCAAGATATAACAGTGAAGCAGATTGCAAATAAGTTGGTTAAACATCGTTTCTGTAGGCGTTGTGGAAAAAAGTTAAGATATTAAAATGGCGTCAATATTATTTGTTCAAGATGTATGGCAGGAGTATTTGGGAATCATGTATCTTTCTGCAGTTCTAAAAAAAGGAGGACACAAAACTGATGTTTTAGTTGGTCTTTCAAATGAAAAGATTTTTGAGGAAATAAAAGATAAAAATCCCGATCTTATTGCTTTTTCTACCATGACTCTTCAAAATCTGTGGGTTAGTGAAGTGGCGGGTTATTTAAGAGAGAAAGGAATAAAAACCACAATAATTGCTGGGGTGCCGCACTCAACTTTTTTTAATGAGTTTATTAATGATTCAAATATAGATTTTTTATGTGTTGGGGAAGGGGAGTTAACCCTGCTCGAATTAGCTAACGCAATTGACACTAATTCGTCTTATGACGAAATTCCAAATTTGGTATTTAAAAAAGAGGGTAAGATAATTAGAAATCTTTTACGTCCATTAGTAAACCTTGATGAACTTCCTTTTCCTGATCGAGATTTATACTTAAAATATGATTTTTTTAAGAAAAAAGATTCAGCAGTTTTCATGGCTATGAGAGGTTGTCCGTATAATTGTGCGTTTTGTTTTAATCATTCTTGGAACAATCTTTATTCATCTAGCCGGCAGGTCAGAACGCGATCAGTACAAAACATGATTCGGGAATTGAAGGAGGTAACATCAAAGCTTGATCTAAAAACTGTTATGTTTATTGATAGTACATTTAATTTAGATAAAGAGTGGGTTTTAAGTTTTCTTAAAGCCTATGCTGAAGAGATTTCTGTCCCTTTTAGTATAAATGTGCGTGCAAATTTAATTGATGAGGACATAGTTAAAGCCATCGCAGAAACAAATAAGTGTGCATCAATCCGTTTTGCAATAGAAGTCGGGTCTGAAACATTAAGAAACTCTTTATTAAAAAAAGGATTAACTGATGATCAAATAAAAAGCGCCAGTAAGTTATTCAAAAAGTACAAACTTAATGTTATTGCTTTTAGTATGTTTGGGTTGCCTACTGAAAGATTAAGTGATGCGTATTTAACAATTAAACTGAATCGGTTGATAAAACCCCTTGTGGTAAGTTGTTACGTATTTGTGCCTTTTCCTGGGTTAGACGTAACAAACTATGCGTTGAAGGAGGGGATAATAACTGAAGAGGATTTTAAAAAGTTGAGTGTTAGTCCGTATAAAATGCATCGTAGTGTTCTTAAGCAGAATGAGATTGGAGCAGTAGAAAACCTTCACAAGTTTGCAATTATTGCTATTCGAATTCCAATTTTATTGCCTTTAATTAAACTAATAATTCGATTACCTCCTAACAAAGCTTTTGATTGGGTTTATAACATTACTCAGGGGTTGGAGTGGAGAAAATGGATGCGTATTAGTTTTTTTAGGTTTTTTTTGGAAGCTCTAAAGAATTATAAAAAACTAAGTTAAAAAGATAAACTTTCATTATAACCGTTATATTTATAAAATCTGCTTGTTTTTTTGGATTTGATGAAACCAAGGTTGTTAAAGTATTTATGCTGTCCGGAATGTAAGGGGGAGTTTAACCTAACGGTTTCTAAAAAGGTCGGAACCGAGATTGAAGAAGGAGAGCTGGTCTGTTCTAAAAATCATACTTATCCAATAAAAAAATTTATTCCTAGATTTGTTAACTCTGATAAATACGTTGCAAGTTATTCTTTTGAATGGGGTCTTTATGGTAAAAGTGAACAAGACCCAGTAATTGTTAAAAAAATATTTGATAAACGTGTGGGAAAGTTTCCAAAGAAGCTTGAGAACAAGGTGGTTTTAGATGTTGGGTGTGGTGCAGGAAAATTTCTTAATATAGCTTCTGAGTCGGGAGCCGAGGTTATTGGGTTTGATCTTAGTTTTGGGGTTGATGTTGCATATAAAAGATATGGTAAAAAAGAGAATGTTCATATTGTTCAAGCAGATATTTACAAACCTCCTTTTAAATCAAAATCATTTGATTATGTTTATTGTGTTGGAGTTTTACATAGTGTGCCTGATGATAAAAAAGCCTTTTTTTCTTTTTCTGATTTAGTTAAAGTGGGAGGGAAGTTGTCAGTTTGGACTTATAGTAGTCAAAACCCAATTTTTGTTGGTTCAAGTAAGTTTTGGCGGTTTTTTTCAACTAAACTCCCAAAACGTGCGATATATGTTTTGTCTTATCTTGCAATACCTTTGTATTATATAAAAAAATGTCCGATTTTTTATCCATTAAAAGTTTTAATTCCAACAAGTGAGTTTCACAATTTTAGAGAGATGGTTTTGCATACTTATAATTGGTATTCCCCAAAATATCAACATACCATGTCCTATAAAGAGTTGTACGAATGGTTTTCAAGTATGGATTTCAGGATAGATTTTATTGGAGACCCAGTTACCCTGAGTGGGGTGCGTGAGAGCAGTGGAAGAAAGAACTAAGAAAAGTTTAAGAATCTGTATTTATTTATTTTTAATATAACCTAAAATCATGAAAGTCTCCATAAAATTTTAATATAACCATATGCTGTTTTAAATAATTCAAATTTGCTTTGTCCGTAAATTCTATAAGTAAATGTTATTGGAACCTCGCTTATCGTAAACTGTTTTTTATGAGTTGTAAGTAAAAATTCCATTAAATATTCAAAGTTTTTAGATTTTATTTTAAATGCAATCTCTTCTATGACTCGTCTTTTAATTAGTCTATATCCTGAAGTTTTATCTTTTGCTTTTAAATCTGTTATAAATTTAAAAACTGTGTTTGCAATTAAACTAACAAATCTTTTTGATTTTGGCATTCCAATTATCTTACTATCTTTTAATTCTCTTGAACCAATTATAAAATCACTTCCTTTTTTAGCTTCTTCAATGAATCGATATAATTCTTCAGGCGCATGATTCAAATCACAATCCATGGTTAGAACATGGGTTGTTTTTTCAGAAATTGCATTAAATCCTTGTTTTAATGCATTAGCGTATCCTGATTTTATTTTGTTATGAAATAATTTCATATTTTTTATTCCATTATTTTGCATTTCTTTTAGAATTGGATATGTGTTATCAGTCCCATCAATAGTATAAATGATCTCAAAGGGAATATCAAGCTTTTCCATAGCAAGGATTATCCGTTCAGTTAATTGTTTTACATTTTTTTCTTCGTCATAAGCAGGCAATACAAAAGATATAAACATTTAGTTCTCCTCCATATCCAACAAATTGGCATAAAACTTTTCAAATTTTGGTATTACAACATCTTCATCAAATTTTTCTTTTGCAGTTGTTTGAGCGTTTTCTGCAATGGTTTTTGCTATTTCTTCATTCTCTAAAACTTGTGTAATCTTTTTGGCTAGGTCTTCAGGGGTTTTGTCAAAAAAAAGTCCGTTTACACCATCTTCAATAATATCTGGAGTCCCTCCTGTATTGGTTGTTACAATTTTGGCTCCAACTCCAATTCCTTCTAAATGTGTTCTTCCTAATGGTTCATACCATAACGCAGGAAGTGTTAGTACTGAGCACCCTTTCATCATTGAAAGTACCTCATCATTTGGTAGGTATCCTGGAAATTTGACTTCAACATTGTACTCTTTTGCTTTGTTTTTGATTGTTTCTTGGAGCGGTCCTTCCCCAATAAACACAAATTGGACTTCTTGATTGATTAATTTAGCTGCTTCTATTATTAGTTGAGCTCCCTTGTTTTTAGTTAACTTTCCTACAAAAAGAACGGTTTTTTTCTTAAAGTTATGTTTCTCAATTTGTGATAATTTTTGTGTATCAATCAGATTAGGGATGATTTCCCCTTTCATTAATGGAAGGGTATCTTTTATTGTTTTTCTTGTGAACGTGCTGTTACAGATTAAAGCGTCACATTTTTTGAGTTTATTTTTTGAATATTTTGTTTTAAAATAAAGATATAAAATTATTGGCAGGGATAATAATCTTACTTTTTTTGGATATTTGGTTAAAGAATCATAAATTGTTTTGAAAGTTTCTTTTTCATAATTTTTGCCAGTTTTTTCATTAAATGCAGTTCCATCATAACTGATGTGCCAGTAATCTCTTATTGTGCTTGTGGTTGGAACTCCATGATTCACTCCCCATATTGTACTTACTCTGTGTTGGCAGTGAATTAAGTCAATTTTGTGTTCTTTAACTAACTTGTCGATGTCTTTTTTGTTGTTGATTGGTGCGATATTAATCTCTTTATATTCTGTTTCTTTTCCTTTTATTTTTGCAATTAGAATTTTGTGTCCTTTTTTTTGTAACGCTCTTGAAAGGTAGTAAGTGCTCCAACCACTCCCTCCTGAATGAGGTGGGAATGATTCAGTAACCATTAATATATTCATCTTATTTTAAAAAAGAAACCTTTTTATATGCTTTTTGGTTTTATTTTATAATGGTTAAATATTCATTTGAAGACATTAAAAAAATCGCACTTAAACCACAAAATAATTTATGGAATGTTTTTTTTGCTGAGTTTTTTGCAATTCCAATGATTTGGTTTATTGCTAACTTTTTGCCTTTTATCACTCCTAACATAGCTACAACAATAGGTTTGATTTTTTGGTTGGCTTCTGTTTGGGTTATGTTTTTAGCCTTTTCAAGTCCGGTCCTATTTATTGTTGCAGCTTTACTCTATGAACTGGGTTTAATTTTTGATATAGCTGATGGAAGATTATCTAAACTAAAAAAGATTAATACAGGAGGAATAGGACGTCTTTATGATAACCTGTCAGGTTATATTAAAACCATCCTTTTATGTATTGTGGTAGGGATTGGTCTTTTTAATTTAACCCAAAGAATCATATATGTTATAATTCCTCTGGTTTACGCTTGGTTAGACATGTTTTTGTCTTTATGGTATATGCTTTCTTATAAAGCTAATAAAGATAAAGTGTTAGTTTCTGTTATGAAAGAAAAAAATGAGAAGAAGCCAGTAGAAGCTAGTTTATTTTTTAGAGTACAAAAGGTTTTTTTGCGATTTAGATTAAGAATGGGATTTACTAATGTTGAAACTGAAGCAGTGGTATTTTTTATCTGTCCAATAATTGTATTTTTTACAGGTAATGTTTTACTTTTTTACTGGGCGTTTCTTCTTGCAATTCTTATGCGTTTAGTAATGTTTGTTGTATTTGCATTTCTTCAGTTTAAATTGTTGTTTAAAAATCTTAAAGAATTAAGAGCAAACGAGATTAATTAACGTTTTTTGAGAGCTTGTTCGATTAAGTTTACCTGATTTTTAGTTAATTTATTAACTCGTAATTCCTTGAGCTGATTTTTTTCTGTGTCCCATTCAACAAATGTTACAAATTCGTTTTTGGGATCTTTCATATCCTTTGTTGTTGATTCAAATAATTTAACGTAATCATCATAAACTGAGGGATCATTTGTGCATCTATAAACTCCGTCTTGGCGTCCTTTTCTGGTTTTAATTCGTCTTTTTGCCTCTTCTGGGCTGCATACACATTCAATAACTACTACTGGAATGTCATAGTATTTTGCAATTTCATAAATTTTTTGTCTTGCAAATTTGGTTTTGTATGCTGATTCAAACATGATAGGTTTTTTGTTATTAAGTAGGTCTCGTGCAGAATCATACATGGTTGCGTTCACAGTTGGTGTGTCTTTTATGTCAAATTTTTTTAAACCTAGTTTATGTCTGGTATCGTCGGTATTAAATCTGATGTATTCTGGAAGTTCTTTTTCTAATATTTTTGAGGCTGTTGTTTTTCCAGTCCCTAATAATCCACAAATGAGAATAATCGGTTGCATTTTAATTTTAGGTAAATCAAGCTTTATAAATATTTACATACTTTTTACTGACGATTTTCCAGGAATAGTTTTTTAGTGTATATTCTCTACAGTTTTTTCTTAGTTCTTCTGAGTTTCCTTTCATTTTAGTTAATGCTTGAATTAAGTCTTCAACATTTGCTGGTTCAATCTTAGTTCCAACCTGATCATTTATAACATCATGCATTCCACCAATATCGCTTCCAATAACTGGGGTTCCACAACTTAACGATTCTAATGTAACAAACCCGAATGGTTCTTTTAGTGATGGAATTATTAATACATCTGATTCTGAGTAATATTTTGGTAGTTCTGATTGTATCTTTTTACCTAAAAAGTTGTAATTAATTTTTAAATGCTTTGCTAATACTTTTAATTTCAATTCTTCCTCTCCGCTTCCAATAATTTTTAATTCATATTCAAAATTTAGCTTAGAACATGCTTTAATTAAAATATCAATGCCTTTTTCTTTTGATAATCTTCCTACATAAAGAATTCTGAATTTTTTTGATTTTGTATGAGTTGTTGGAAAAAATAGTTTAGTATCAACACCATTTGAAATTATTTTTATCTCTTTTTTAATTCCTATCTTTTTTAGTTCATTTTTTGCCTGGGTTGTTAAAGTTGTTATGGCTTTTACGTTTTCTAATAACTTTTTCCCATAAATATAACATAATATTTTTATGCTAGTTGGTAACTTTTCAATTCTTTGTGTTAATACAAGACTTTTTTGTTTTCTTAATTGCCAACCCATTGGCATAAACCATTCTTGTAAATGAATTACATCCAAGTTTTCTTTAACAACTGCTTTCTTTAGTCCTTTTAAGAAAATCATTCCTTTCTTTTTTATTCCAAAGCTAGGTAATCTAATAACTTTAACATTAGTAATTTTGCTGTCTGTTTCAATTTTAGTTATTTTTCCATATCTTGGTACTGAGAACTCACTAACATAGATCACAACTTCATGCCCTAATTTTGATAAGTTTTTAGCTAAATAATACTCATTGCCTCTCTCTTTTTCTTCATAAAATGCGGTTATTAATGCTATCTTCATTTTTTCTCCATTATAAAATACCCTCCATTTACTATGGTATGAGGAACTATGTTGGCTATTGCAAGATCTATTTTTTCAAGTACTCTTTTGAGTGAAGTGTGAAAAAATAATTGGTTTAGTGGAAAAGTTCCAAGTATAAAACAATGATTTTGTATTTTTCTAATTTTTAATCCTGCGTTATTTGCTAATTTTTTCATTTGTTTAATTGTGAATTTTTGCATGTGAGGGTTATCATAATTTGCTGTAAACATACCTTCGTTTGTTTTTGTTTTACTTTTTAGTCTAGTTGTTTTTCTTATTTGTGAGATTAACCTTCCGATTATTTCACTGGATCCATAACCATTTGGTATGGTAATTATTGCCCACTTTTTTGTAACTTTTGCAATGTCTTTTAACATTTCTTCAGGATTATGTAAATGTTCTAGGACTTGCATACTTAATACTAAATCATATTTTTCTTTTTCTTCTTTTAGATTTTTAGTTTCAAATTTTACGTTTGGTAGCTGGTTTCTTTTTTTAGCAAGTTCAATTGATTTTTTATCAACATCTATTCCTTTTACTTTATTTGCCACAAGTCCCGAGGGGATGGTGATGGATCCTGTGCCGCAACCAACGTCTAATATGGATTTGTCTTTTAATTTTTTTATGAAGTTTATTATAAAGTTTAGTCTATTTATTCCACCAATATCTTCTTGTACATTAGTGTATTTTAAGAATTCTTTCATCGTACCTCATTTAATATTTCTTGAACTTTTATCTTTTTCATACATTTTCTTTTTAATTTTTGATTGCAAGTATTATATAATCCACAAGGACTGCATGATTCATATTTACTTATTACTGTACAATTTTTATAAGCTTTCCATCGGTTAATGTCTGTTGGACCCATTAATTCAATTGTTTTTGCTCCAACAATTGATGCTAAATGCATTCCTCCTGAATCACAACCTATTACTAATTTTGATTTTGTCATTAATGCTCCAACTTCATTAAGGCTTTTGCCAGTGAATTCAATTGGTTTAGTTTTTGCATATTTTAGTATGCTTGAAATATTTTTATCGCCTTTTGCTCCAGCTAAGATAATTTGATATTTAGAATTTAGTTTATCAACAAGTTCTATCCATTTTTCGATTTCCCATTCTTTTGTTGGGTAACCCGCTGATGGAAGGATTATTATTATTTCTTTTTCAATGCTGTTTAGTAAACTTTCAATTTTTTTGAATTCTTCTTTTCCTATTTCAAGTTCATATTCTGATTTTTTCCCACCAAGTGATTTGGATAATGCTAAATTATTTTCTACTTCATGTAAATTTGGAAATTTAATTGAGTTAGTTAGTAAATAATCCCCTCCTGTTATTCCATATCCTGCTCTTATTGGTGCTTTGCTTTTATAAACTAATAAAAATATGTTTCGTAAATCCCCTCTTAAATCAATTACCATATCATATTTTTCTTTTTTTATTTTTTTTATTTTTTTAAAATAATTAATAATGTCTTTTAAACATAATTTAAAACCATATCTTATCCAGGGAACGTCATATTCAATTAAGTTGTCATAATCATAATTATATTTCCATATATCTTTGAATTTTGGGTTAATTAACAAGTCAATTCTTGATTTTGGATATGCATTTCTTAAAGATTCTATTGCTGGAAAACTAATTAATGTATCTCCTAAATATCCAAAGTTTATAACTAATATTTTTTTAACATCACTTAAACTAATTCTTTTTTTGTTTTCAAATAGTTTACAAATAGGATAAATGGTTTTAATTAGTCCATCAACTATTGCAACTGTTTTTCCTCTTTTTTTATTTAGAACTTTATTCATTTAGCAATTCCTCATAAACTTTTTCATAATTGTCTAATGTATCTTTCCATAAAAATTCTTTTGTTCCAAAATCATCTGCATTATTATTATAAACTTCAATAACTCCTTCTGCAATTGCGTTTGAACTTCCAGGTTCTACTAATTTACCTTTCCCATTAATTACTTCTGGTAATGAACCCGCATTTGTTGCTACAACCGGTTTACCTAAACTGCCTGCTTCTACACAGACATATCCAAAACCTTCTGATAAGGAGGGAATAACAACACAATCGGCCATCATAACATGTTTTGGTAATTCTTCATACTTTACAGGTTCAAGAACAATAACATCTTTTTCAATCTCTAATTTTTCAATTAATTTAATCAATTTGTTATATTTTTTTGCATATACTTTGGATTTGCTTAATATTAAAACCAATTTAATATTATTGATTTCTTTTTTGATTGTGGGAATTGCATTAATTAAATATTCAAATCCTTTTGAAGTACCCGGTCTTCCTGATGCAAACAATACATAATTGTTTGTTATTTTTAACTTTTTTCTCATCTCGTTTTTGTCATATTTTTCAGGATTCCAAGGTTTATAATCCATTCCATTATGGATTGTTAATACTTTTTTTTGAGGAATATTTAATTTAAGTAAATCTTTTTTAGTAGCATTTGAAACACAAACATATTGGTCAAACTTTTGTTTGTAAATTGCTTCTTCAAGTTTATTATGTATCCAAAGTGAAATGCCTCTTTTTTCAGTTACTAAATTCCATTTTCCTATCCAAACTTCATGTACGGTAAGAACAACTTTTTTCCCTGCTTTTTTTGCACCAATTGAGGCAGGTCGGCTTGCTGTAAATGTGGTGGTATGCACTAAATCATAATTTTTTGCTTCTTGTGCAACTTTTTTGGTTGCCATAAAGCCAAAGAAATATCTAGACATAATTTTGGGAACGTTTACACGTTCAATTTCAACACCGTTTAACGTTTCTTTTGTTGTTGTTCCTTTAATTTTAGAAGTAATTATTTTAACAGTGTGTCCTCTTTTAACTAATCCTTCACACAAATTTTTGAATACAATTTCTACTCCTCCTATGTGTGGGAGGTAGTATTCTAATACGAATAAAATCTTCATTTTCTTTCTTCATCGTTAAGTTTATTTGTTTCAGTTTCATTTACTTCGCAATTTTTGAATGCTATTTTGCGTACAATTTCTTCAACTTTTTTATTATTTTTTTTAACTAACCGATGATTGTTAAATCCTAATACTATTAAGAATAAAAATCCGACAATTGTAAAAAAATCCATGGTTCTAGTTAAAGATAATGTTTTTACTACTGAATCAAGTATGCTTGGCATTATTGTAACTATAATAAAAAGTAACCATACAACTGTCCAAAATATCCATTCGCCATTACTGAACTCTTTTCTTTTAAAATTAATAAAACTAAGGTACAATAAAAAAATTCCAAACAATAATCCAATAATCTGTATTCCCAATATCATTTTTGCCTCCTTATAATCTGAATAATTTCCATTTGATTAAATTTAATGCTATTTTTGCCCCATCCAGGATGGTAGTTCCTTTATACTTATCTCCATAAATTGTTGTTATGGGGATTTCAGTATATTTTATTTTATTTTTTCCTGCTCTTGCAATCATTTCTGATTCCATTGAATAATCATTAGCTTCCCATCTAATCTTTTTATATGTTTCTGTTGTGAATGCACGAAATCCTGATTGAGTATCTCTAATTTTTATACCATATAAGTATTGTGTTATTTTATCGATTGCAAAGTTTCCTGTTCGAAAAATAAAAGGCATTTTTTTTGAAGGAATTCTATATCCAAATACTAAATTATTTTCTTTTAATGCATTAATAAAATCAGGAATCAACTTGGGTTCATGTTGTCCGTCAGCATCTAGGACAATTATTTTTTTTGCACCTTTTTTAATTGCATAGTCACAGCCTGTTTTTAATGCTGCGCCTTTGCCTAAATTTGTTATATGTCTTAAACTAATTACTCCCAATTCTTTAACAAGCTTGGTTGTATTGTCTTTACTTCCATCATCTACAACAATAATCTGATTTACATAATTCTTTACTTTCTTTAAAACTTCCCCGATTCTTGTTTCTTCGTTGTGTGCAGGAATAACAACAAAGATATCATTCTGTATTATTTCCATATTCTTTTGCTCTTTCTTGAACTTTACAGGTCCAATCAACTTTGTAAACAAATATTTTTCCACCACTTAATTGCGTTTGTTCATCAAATTTTTCAAAACAATTTAATCCAATTCCCTCATTAAAAAATAGTCTAGTAAACATACTGCTTGCAAGTAAAGGATCGGTTAGCATAGAGTTATAATTTTCACCTTGTTTTATTATTGTTATTGAACCACCCAGTTTTGAATTTTCGTATTCAGTTTCAATTACGTCTCCAGCATCGTTAAAGTATGTGCTTTTTTGAAAGAACATTTTTTCATTTTCTTGAGTTTGGGCATATATTTTTTTTGAAGTTATATTAAATGCAAAAGGTACTTGTCTGCCTCCAATATTTTCGATGCATTGGTATAATTCATCATCTATTTTTTGACAAGCTTTTGGCTTTGACATATATCCTGGCCATCCAGATATCCATCTGTTTGGATCTTGAGTTGATATTTCATCATAATATTTGATTGACTTTTCCGCATTTAGTTTAAATTCTTCTTTTAAAATTTGAATACCATCAATTTCATTTTTATTTTTTAATAGTCTAACCATTGAAGCTTTTTCAAAATTCCAACTTCCAAAATGACCCCACACTCCTGCTTTTCCAACCATGTCTTCTGATGTAATTAAAAACGCTTCAGGAGGTTCACAATGTGACTGATTTATTATTTTATTTATTGTATCTTCAGTTATTCCTTTTTCTTTAAGAAGGTTTTTTGCTTCATCTTTTTCTAAAACAATTATTTGTTTAATTATTCGAACAGATTCTAAATCATTTTTAAGTTCTGAGTTTAATTCATTAAATGCATTATTTCCACCACAATCAATCATTCGTAAAATTGACAGGGATTCAGTTTCATCAGATGTTAATAATAATTTACCAACCCAGTGTGCTTGGGGTAAGTTTTGTGATGCCCCATCAAAAGTTACTTGTCTGTCTGCCACATATTTGAACCAATGTCCAAAATCCCACCAAGAGGTTATTATTGCATTTTCTTCAGAACTTTCTTTTATGTTTGTTAATGAATTCCACCATGCATCGTTCATTGAAGGAATTTCATTTGTTGCTTGATTCCATCCTGCTTTTGCAGGCGCAACAAGAAGTCCGATTGCCAATAAAATGAAAATTATGTTTACTAACCATTTATTGATATCTAATTGTTTTGGAATAACTTTTCTTGCATATTCATATATTATGCCTATAAATGCTCCAATAGCAATACTAAATGCAGGAACTAATAATAATACAAATCTTAATCCTTTTGTAGAACCATATATTGATCCAACAAACCACACTGTTAAAAAAATTGCATATTTCCAATCTCGTTTTTTCTTTTCTTTTTTAACAACAGTCAATATTATTCCCAGTATTGCAATAAAAAATAGAAAACCGCCTCCTATAGCACTTATTGTTGTTTCTATTGATGCGGGATTAAGCTCTGCAACTGTTGTTAAAACATTTGGCCAGATTGTTCCTAATGAAACTTCTTTTATGTTAATTATACTTAAAGGGAATCCTAAAAATGCTGAAAAGAATTGTTGTAATCCTTGAAAAAATGATGCTGAAAAAAAAGTAGCAACGCTTAATAAAGATACTAGAAAAAAAGGCAGGGTCGAATTAATTAAATCTTTAATAGTTTTTTTTAATTCTTTTTTGTGGTTTATTGATGCTTGTATGATTTTAAATATGCCATAAATAACTATTGTTGCAATAATAAAATCAAATATATACCACCAACCTGACCAAAATCTTGAATATACTCCAACAAGTAATCCTGAACCAACACTTAATAATATTTTATTTTTAATATTTTTAGCTTCAAATGCTTCAATAAATAGCCAAGCAATAAGCAAGGGGAAAAATATGTTATATGGGTCGGTATCTGCAAATCCTGCTACGGTTCTTGTAATAAATGCTGTGTGTACTGCTAGTAATGATGCTCCTGCTGTTGCACCTAAGTTTCCCGCTACTTTTCTTATTAAAAAAAAACAAGGGATTATTGCCAACGTAGATATTATTAAGGGAACAAAAAATATTGCTTTGAGTAAATCATTATTTCCAAAGAATCTTGATATTTTGTAAATTATATAATTAGTATATATGTGCCAGTTTTTATCTGCTTTTCCACCTAGGGGTGCAACTCTATGATTATCCCAACTTAGATCATTTTTTATCTTATCTCCTGTATGTCCATTTTCAACTAAGTTTCTTGTGTATCTTGCATAATAATATGGATCGATAGCAATTAAGTATGTTTGTCCATTGTCATTTTGTAATCTTGATTTGTACGCTTCTCGGTAACCATTAATGGCATCTTTGTATGAGATCTGGGCTATTTGTCCATTTGTTGGTGCAAAAACCGTGTCTTGTACCTTTAGCTTTTTGTATTCTTCTTCTATTAATCTTTGTTTATTTTCTTGTGGTAAACTAGGAAATTGGGCGTTTATAGATTGAGATATTACATTCATATTAAAGTTATCAACACTGTTTTCTGCCCAGTTTTCTGTTGTTGGTAAGTATGCGGGTTGTATTCTGAAGAATATGCTAAGAAATATTGGTATTAATATTAACAAAACAATGCCGTATTTTTTTGTAAACTTTTTTGTTTCATCATACCCTTTTTTTAAAGATTTTTTTATGTCGTCAATTTCTATTTCTTCTTTATCTTTTGTTTGTGAAGTTAAATTATCTTTTTTATTTTTTGAGAAAAGTTTTTTAAAGTTATTTTTTATCTTTGAGAAATCAATATTTATCTCTTCGTCTTCTTTGTTTTCTTCTTGAAATTCTGATTTTTCTTTTTCTTCCATTTGTTTATCCTTAAATTTGAGAACTAGAAACTATTTATAAATTTTTAGGGCGTATGTGATTAATGTTGGATTGTGTATTAATAAGTGAATAACTATTTTTTTTAAATTGTCTCTATCAATATTTTCAAGTATTTTTTTGTTTTTTTGTTTGGTGAATAAGTAAAATAGTTTTTTGATTTCTTTTTCTTTCAAATTATCTAATATTTTTCTTGCTATTAATTGTATTTTTAATTCTTTTTTTAATTTTTTTAATTTTTGTTTATAATCTTGGTTGTTGATTAAACATTCTGCTAATATTTTTGCTGCTTTTAATCCAGGAATTATCCCTCCCCCTGTTGTGGACTTTATCATTCCTGCGGCATCTCCTATTATATAGGTATTATTTTTACAAAGTTTAATTTTTGGATTGTATTTGGGTATTAATCCTGCTTGTTTAGAAATCGTATTTTTCCCTTTAATGAATTCATTAAATGTTTTTTTTGCATTTTCTTTTTCATCCATGATGCCTTCTCTGCAAATTCCGTTGCCTTCGGGTATGATCCATCCAAATTTTCCATGATTGAGTGAGGTTTTAATTATTTGACATGCATTTTTTGTTTTGGCTTGTATCCCAATCCAAGAGTCGATTTTATTTCCTAAATGTTTTGATACTATTGAATTTGGGCCATCTGCTCCGATGATAATTCCGTTTAATTCATTTATTTTTTCTATTCTTTTCCCTAAAATGAATTTAACACCTTTTGCTTTTGCTCGGGAATATAAATACTGGTCAAATTTTGCTCTATCAATTATTAAATCTGGTTTGTTAAGTGTTATTTTTATTTTTTTATCTTTGAAACTTATTTCAAACTCTTTTATTTTGTTAAGAATTACATTCTTGGGAAGTTTTATTATTTTATTAATGCTATTGGTGATTATGCCTGCGCATTGTACTGGTTTTCCAATTTCTTTATGTTCTTCATAAACAATTACTTCAAACTTTTCTGAT
>CAYRWJ010000008.1:18228-27924 GCA_964427985.1 uncultured Methanosarcinales archaeon | reverse complement strand
CTCCAAGAGCAAAGAAAAAGTCATTCTCTTGAATAAGCATATTTGCATAAGGTGTTCCAAACATACCCAACATACCCATATTCAAATTATCTCTTTCATTATCAACACCTTTCGCCATTAATGTATGAACTACAGGAATTCTAAAATAATCTTTAAATTCTTTGATTGACCTACTTCCCGACTCAGAATTTAACCCCCCGCCAATATAAAGCAAAGGTCTTTTTGATATTAATAACAAATTAAAAAATTCTTTACACTGGTCTTCACTTAAATGTCTTTCATCAACATAACTTTTTTGAAAATGAGTTATATTAATTCCAGCATATTCATGTATTCTTTGCTGTTTATCTAAAGGAAAATCAATAACTACCGGTCCAGGCTTTCCAGATTTTGCCAAATAATATGCATCTTTTATTGCCATTTCAATATCTTGATTATTAGATAGTAAAATAACTTTTTTAGCAGCATCTCCAAAAATTGATTTTACATTGATATGTTGAAAAGAATCTGTACCAATCTTGTTCTCAGGTACCTGTCCTGCGATAACAATTAAAGGTATACTATCACTATATGCATCTGCAACTGCAGTTAAAGTATTTGTTATTGCAGGACCCGAAGTAACTATTGCTACCCCCACAACATTACTTGATCTTGAATACCCTGCCGCACTAAATGCTGAAGATTGCTCATTTGCGTTTACAATAACTTTTAACGAACTCTTACCAAGTGCATGAAAAACAGGAAGTATAGCCGCACCAGTATATCCAAAAACGTGTTTGATTCCCAAATCTTCTAAACTCTTTACTAAAACTTCTGCGCCATTCAATTTTTTCATTTTAATTCCTCCGGCAAGAAAACTAAACAGGCCCAAAAGGCATTCTTTAATAATAAATTAGAAAGTCTACACTTGAGCCAGATATTTTCTTGCTCAAGCGACCAGCACTAAACCTACCACTAAGACAATATTCAAAAGGTAGCTAATGCTTTTATTTAACATAATGAAAAGAATTATTAAGAAGTATTTAAATGTTATGGTAAACTAAACTTTCCCATTTTTACCGTCAAGAAAAAAATTACATTAAAAACAAATTTCTTTTAAATTAAAACTTATTATGGAAAATTTTTATTCTTCAAAAACTTTTTCTGCTCCTGAATAAATCTCTTCAACATTAAGAATTACACCAGATTTAGGAGAATCCATATCTGGTTTTTCTGCTTTAACCCACTCAACAGTATCCTCATAAATCTTATCATCTTTATGAATCTCAACAGTTCCCTTTAGTTGATATGCTTTTTTATTTTCTTTATCCAATACAACAAAAGAGATTTTGGGATTTTCAATTAAATTTTTTTCTGTTTTAGAAAATTTATTATTTGCTATTAATATTTGATTATCATTATAAACTTTAAGAAAGGTTACATATATTATGTTTGAAACACCTTCTTTTGTTGATGTTGACAAAATATGCACTTCTTGATTATTAATAACCTCTTGAATATGTTTTGAAATTTTCATAATAAAATAATAAATTCACAAGTATATAAAACTTTTGTCCTTTTTAAATTATTAAAGACTTTTCTCGATTTTTATTAACCGAGGGATTTTAACTAAGTTGACAAAGCCAAAAAAATATTGTAGAGTCGGGGAAAAAAGCGCATTCACTGAGCTTAGCAATACATTAATTAATAGAATAAAGGGGTAAAATTCTATTCAAATTCCCTTAAGTCATAAGGACTACCCCAAATTGCGCAAGGATAGATAGCAGTTGCATTAGTTATCTTTAGAGCTTTTGCCACTATTCGTTTAATTACATCGCAGTTTATATGGTTCTTTTCTGCCAAAGTTTGTATGAATAAGGGCCCATTATCGTCATGGTATCCTAATCTCACATTTGGGTGATAATTCATAACCATAAATATATTGGGAGTATTTGGGTGCCATTCTCTTAAATCTTCCGGTACTTCAATTTCACACATATCAAATTGTGTAGCAAGAAGTTCAATACCTGGTAGATCTTTTGCTTCACACCTATTAAATAAATATTCTGCCATTTTATTATTGAAAATCTTGTTTTGTTTAAAAATTTGCCCCAATCACGTTTTTTAGTAGTAAAAATTAAATTTTATTGTATTTAACAGATATTATAAAAAAAAACTTTAATTTGTTTGGTCATATCCATAAAAAACGAAATACTTATATGGACTAAATTGTTTCGCAACATAATGAAAACAGCAATAATAATAACAAACAAAGCAGCATCACAAAATATTAAAGAATTCTTAACAGACTTGCCAGAAAATATGTTCTTACATGAAGTAGATAAAGACAGCATAGAATGCGAAAACATTGATTTAGAAATAGATGCAGAACTAATAGTATTTGCTACCAGACATCAAAGTGAGTCAGGCAAACCTTCCTTAACCTGTCACACCCAAGGAAATTGGGGAGAAGCAAAATTAGGTGGGAACGAAAAAGAATTAGGAATTGCACCCGCACTTTATTTGAAAGAATTCTATTTAGAGTTAAAAAAGTATGAAGATAAAATAGATGCAGATATTACTCTAGAAGTAACACACCATGGCCCATCAATAAACAAACCCTGCATGTTTGTAGAAATTGGAAGCAGTAAAAAAGAATGGACAAATAAAAAATATGGAAAAATAATTGCGGATTGTATTAAAAAAGTATTTGCAAAAAAGTTAGAAGGAAAAAGTTGCATATTATTAGGAGGCGGACATTATAATTCTGCAGCCAATAAAATAATGGAACG
Source organism: uncultured Methanosarcinales archaeon (assembly GCA_964427985.1). Classification (GTDB taxonomy): domain Archaea; phylum Nanobdellota; class Nanobdellia; order Woesearchaeales; family JABIAG01; genus JABIAG01. The sequence goes on along the minus strand of CAYRWJ010000008.1, from coordinate 25,153 downwards.
AACAGATTATGCAGTCGGACACATTTGTCCAAAATATGCTTTAACAAACTTAGATAAAAATATGTTATTACAAGCAATCGAAAAAACTATTCCCAAACCAGATTTAATACTATTAGATTGGAAAGGAATGGGAAAAGAAAAAGAACGGATTGTAAAATTATTAGATAAATTGGAATTAAAATATAAAAAATCAAAAAATTTGTTAAATCAAAATAAATAAACATTTTTTGGTTATCATACCATTAAAAGGGCATAATAAAATATGAAGAATTAATGTAATGCTCGTTCATCAACCAGATGATATACAACATTTCCTGCATCCTCAGGAATCTCATCACGTATCTCCTTACAGAATAAACTTAAATCCACACCCGCACCCGCTTCAACACTCTTAAAATAAAATAATGGCATTCCCGCTTCACTAGTAAAAAAAGGCCCATCGTCCCTCTCAATTCTTTCAGACAACACGTCATACCTTACGCCACCAACCAAAAACCTTAATCGTAAAGCTTCAGGAGTACATGCTGCACCTAAAAGCTTAACAGCATTATCTAAACTAGAATAATCAAACTCAACAGATGTTAACGGCATAAGAGGACCATCATGTTCAACCCTGGCAGAAATCTCAAAAGTTTGCTCGTGAGTTGGGCTAAGAAAAAGTTTACCTTCCTTTTCAAAAGTATAATGCGCCCAGTGCTCAACTGCTTTCACTCTATGTTCTTCCATACTGCCTGCAGGATTAGCAACAACAAATACATCATTCATAAAAAAATAGAAATAAGATATATATTAAAAAGCTTACTCTTTCTTTTCTTCTTCCTTAGGCTTACCTTCTTCACCTTCTTTAGGAGCTTCGCCACCTTCAGCACCTTTTGCAGCAGCAGCTTCTTCTTTAGGTAAGAATTCTTTGAAAATTTCTTCAGGAATTTCTTCGTCATGCAGTCTTTTCTTAATCTCAGAAATAGGCCTTCCTGCCATTTCGCCAACAATAGCTTTAGTTTTTTCTTCAAATTCTGCATGTCTTTCTTTAATATCAGCTTGTAATTTCTTTCTTTCTTCTTCTTGTTCTTTTAATTCTTCAACAGATAATTCAGTTTTTTCGTCTTTAATTTCCTGATCAAAATTACCATCATTAACTAATGCTATAGAATCTTTTGCATCAACACCCTCAACCATAACACCCATAGAAACACAAGTACCAATAATTTCTTTAACTTTTTCTTTAAGAGTTTTACCTAAAAGCCCAGACTCTTTCATCTTAGCAATTTTAATAATCTGTTCAATTTTTAAATCAGCAACTTTATCAGAAGCAGGAGAACTTGAACCTTTAGTGATTTTAGCTTCAGATTTAATTAATGCAGAAGCTGGTGGAGTTCCCACCTCAATTTCAAAAGATTTAGTTTCAGTATCAACAATAATTGAAACAGGAACTTGCATACCATCAAAAGAAGAAGTTTTCTCATTTATTTTAGCAATAACTTCACCAATATTAACACCCATCGGACCTAAAGCAGGACCTAACGGAGGAGCAGCTGACGCTTTACCTCCTTTAACAAGTTGTTCTATTGTTTCAGTTGCCATAACCTAAAGAATTTATAATGCGTTTATAAAGTTTTCTAAGAAAAATTATGCCCAGAATGTAACGAAGTGGAATGATGTTATAGAAAGTTTTCTAAGTAAAGTTTTCTAAGAAAAATTATTCTTCGTCCTTGTCTCTACGAATAACTTTAACTGCATCCATTTTTACTGTTATTGGGATTGGAACAGCAGATTCTAATAATTCAACTACTACTTCTTCTTTTACTGCATCGACTCTAGTAACTTTAGCTTGTTCACGCTTAAAAGGACCAGAAACAATTTCACAAACGTCTCCTTGTTTAATATTGTAATCTCTTTTTACTTGAGCAAGCATATGTTCAATTTCATTATAATCAACTTCATTAGGTAGAATTCCTTTAGCATAACTAACATTAAAAGCAGCCTGTTCAGCATCTTGTCTAGTAGCAGCTTCAATAAAAATATAACCTTTCATACCATGAGGTCTAATAACAGAATAAACTTCTAACTTAGACTTCTCAGACTTTGCAGAAACAAAATCTAATACCTGATCCTCTCTACTTGCAGTAGTTCTCAAAGCAAATATTTTAGTATTTATTTTTTTCATTTTAATTATATTAATGCTGCAATAATTTGTATAATGAAACCAATTACGCCAATAAGCAAAATACCTAAACCGGACATCTTAACTATTGTTTTAAATTCATCTTGTGAAGGCTTTTTCGTAATTTTAAGAACTCTTTTACATTCAATTAAAAAGCTTTTGATTTTAGTCCATAAACTACGTTTATATTGGTGCTCCATTTTTAAATAAAAGAAAGAGTTAACTTAAAAAGGTTGTGGTTTTCTAAAGAAAATCAATACCTAAATCGCCCTCAATCTCATCCTTATTTACTTGGGTAGTAGTTCTCTCAGAACCAAAGATTTGAGAAGATTTAACACCAGTAATAATTAATAAAACCCTCAGTGTATTCTTAAGATCCTCAGAAATTTGTGCGCCCCAAATAACCCTTGCATCTTGGTCAAGCCTGTCTGAAACAGTTGCAATAACTTGCCTTGCCTCTTCAAGAGTCATAGACTGACCACCTGAAACATTAATCAGTGCACCAGTTGCACCAGAAACATCAACATCTAAAAGAGGATTATTTATAGCTTTCTCAACAGCTTCTTGAGCTCTATTATCTGAATCAGCTTCACCAACTCCAATCAAAGCAACACCACCATCACCCATAACAGTCCGTATATCTGCAAAATCCAAATTTACAAGTCCTGCTCTAGTTACAAGTTCAGCAATTCCTTTTACAGAATTAGTTAATATTTCATCAGAAACTTTAAACGCAGTATGTAAAGGAAGATCTGGAGCCAATTCAATAAGTTTATCATTTGGAATTACGATTAAAGTGTCAACAATTCCTTCTAAACGTTCAAGTCCTTGAATAGCATTTTCATAACGTTTTTGACCTTCCATAGTAAAAGGCATAGTAACAATAGCAACAGTTAATGCCTTAATTTTTTTAGCAATATCTGCAACAACAGGAACCGAACCAGTACCAGTTCCACCACCCATTCCGCAAGTAACAAAAACTAAATCTGCACCATCTAAAGCTTTTCTTATCTCATGCTCAGATTCTCTTGCAGCTTCTTCACCCAATTTAGGCATGGACCCCGCACCTAAACCTTTTGTAGTTTCTCTACCAATTAAAATCTTTTTATCAGCAGAAGTATATAATAAATCTTGAGCATCCGTATTAATAGCAATAGTTTCACAACCAGTAATTCCTACTTCGGTAAGTCTATTGATTGTATTGTTTCCACCACCACCAGATCCAATAACTTTAATTGTAGCTTTATGAGTCGCTAAAACTTTTTCTAATTCCTCATCCAGTCTATTAGAAGAATACTGTTCAGCAACTTCTGCAAATTCTTCAATACCTTCTTCAGGTTTTTCCTCTTGAACCGGCACGTCTTGTACAGGTTGTTCTTGTTCAGATTGTATAATAGGTTCTTCTTGCTCCATTTAAAAACTCCACTCTTAATAAATAATTGAGTAGTTTATTTAAGAACTTTTATCTTCTTCAAACACTATTTTCTTGTTTACAAATTCAGAAAGCCTTTTTTTAACAATCTCTTGAACCTCTTTTTTTATTCCTTTTATCGTGATAGTATCTTCTTTAAGTGTTACATTTGGACGAGCTCTCAGCTCAACTTCAAGAAGGCCTTTGACTTTTTCTAAATCATCTTTAACTTCTTTGTTAATTTTTATATCATAACTTATGTCTTTTCCAGCTAAAGGATGATTAAAATCAACCATACATCTTCCACCAGAAACAGTTTTAACAACAGCCATCACATTATCAACTTGAAGTTGCAATCCCGGAACTGGTTTAATATTTTGACTAGTGAACTTTTTTAAGGGTACAAGTTGTAAAAGTTTAGCATCTCTTTTTCCAAAAGCTTTTTCTGAATCTAAATCAACAGTATAAGAACCAACACCTTTATCCTTAATCTCGTCCTCTAATCCTTTGATTAAATGACCTTGACCTAAACAAATAACTATTGGTCCATAAGTTAATTTTGGGTTATGAAGATTATTTTCTTTAGCTATTTTTTCATTAGTAGTATCAAAAACATCACCGTCTTTAATCTTGCCGGTATATTCAACTTCAATAAACTTGAATTCTTCCATAAGATTTGTAGAAAAGAAGACGTTTATAAAGTTTACTCAATAAAATCAAGAAGTTTATTTAACACCTCTTTAATTGTTAAATCAGAAGTATCCACAACTAAATCAAATTTAGCTTTGTTGTAAGGATTTAAATTATAATACTTTTCGTAACGCGCTTTATCTGAATCATTTCTTTCTTTAATTTTTTTAATGGCTGAATTAATTGAATAATAATGTTCTGTTGCACGCTTTTTTCCTTCAAATATCCTCTTAGCACCAATTTCCAAATTACATTCTAAAAATAATTTAATTGAATCGGGAATAAAATGGAATGCTAATCTACCCACCACAACAATATTATCTTGCTTTTTACCAAGTTTGCTTATTGAATCATCAACTTTTTTATCAGTCCAATCATCTTTTTCACCAAGACTATTCAATTGTTCTATAGTAAGTCCTTGTTTTTTAGCTAACTCTCTTCTTAATTTACCAACATCATAATAATTATAATTAAGTCTATCTGCCAATAATTTACCTACCGTACTCTTACCACTCCCAGGAGTGCCAGCAATCGTAATTTTCATTCGTATATAATTCTCTTAGAATTAATTTTATAATTAAAACTATTAAATCTTTTGTTTTTTTATTAATAATTAACCTGTTTTTCCAAAACATATAAATACTAGTTTTTTGTTAAATAGATTTAATATGAAAATAGCATTTTTTGATGTAGAAACCTGGGAAAAAGAATATTTAAAAAAAGAATTAAAAAAACACACATTAAAGTTTTTTTCAGGACATTTAACTACTGAATCTGCTAAAAAAATAAAAAAATATGATGCAATAAGCGTATTTATCTATTCTAAAGTCCAAAAAAACATTTTAGAAGTATTACCCCAACTAAAAGTTATTTCAACAAGGTCAACAGGATATGATCACATCGACCTTATTGAATGTAAAAAAAGAAAAATAATTGTTTTAAATGTTCCAACTTACGGAGAAAACACCGTTGCAGAACATACCTTTGCATTATTATTATCATTATCTAGAAAAATACCAAAATCAGTAAACAAAGTAAGGATGGGACACTTTGATTTAGAAGGACTAAGAGGTTTTGATTTAAAAAATAAAACAATAGGAATCATAGGTCTGGGCAATATTGGAAAGCATGTTGCACGTATTGCATACGGATTTGAAATGAACATATTAGCATTCGACTTACACCACGACAAAAAATTTGCAAAAAAGTTTGGAATAACATACAAACCTTTTGATTACATATTGCGCAATGCAGACATTTTAACATTTCATGTTCCATTAAACGAACACACTCATCACTTAATTAATTGTAAAAATATTAAGTATATGAAAAAAGGAAGTTATATAATAAACACATCAAGAGGAAAAGTAATTGAAACTTCTGCATTACTAATGGGATTAAAAAATAAAATATTAGCAGGAGTTGCACTAGACGTTTTAGAAAATGAAACATTCATCCCTGAAGAATCTGTACTACTTTCACAAAAATATTTAGAAACACAAGAAAAAGATATTAAATTGATATTAGAAGAACATATTTTAACTGAACAAAAAAATGTAATCATAACCCCGCACAATGCATTTAATTCAAAAGAAGCAATAATCAGAATTCTCAACACAACCATAAACAATTTACAATGTTTTAGTGGAAAGAAATGCATAAATAAGGTAAACTAAATGTGTTTTACACCAATAATTTCATTAACCACATTTATAATTGAATTTATTATTGCAACTTATTTAATATTTTATAGAAAGAAAAGTGTTACCAACATCGGATTTGGAATGATACTTTATGTTTTGGGAGCGTATCAACTCTTTGAATTTCTTATTTGTACCACGGGCACTCCCGCAATTTGGGCAAAAGCTGCATTCATAACATACACTTTCTTACCAGCAATTGGACTACACTTTGTTTTAAGATATTTACGAAAACGACATAGTCAAACATTAATATATACCTTGCCAACACTATTTTCGTTATTTGCTTTATTTAATACTAAATTTATAGTATTTGCAACCTGCACAAGCTTATTTGTTAAAATTAGTACCATACTTAGTTCACAACCTTGGTTATTTATCATTTACTTAACCTATTACTTTGCTTACATAGCATATTTAATAATAATATTAATACACAGAATTCCAAAAGAAAAAAATAAGAAAAAGAAAAAAATAGAAAAACACATACTTGTAGGAGTAATCCTAAGTTTAATACCTGCCGTGATATTTCTAATCATATTTCCTTATTTAAACATATTATTTGCATCGGTTTATTGTGAATTTTCCATACTAGTTGCAATCTTTGCGCTACTAAGTACCAAAATAGATGCTAAATAGTATTAATTACCTCAAACTTTAAATACACAGATGAATTTTTATTATAATGTAGGTGATATTTATGGAAACAAAACAAGAATTAAAAATACAATTAGAAGAATTAGACAAAAAGATAGTAGTACTAGAATGGGATAAAATGCGAGATCAAATTAATCCAAGCAAACTAGCACAACTAGAAGAATTAAAAAAACAAAGAGATAAAGTTATACAAGACATGGAAAATGCTCCTAATGAAGCTCCAAAAGAAGAAAAAACAACTGATGCAGTAGAAGTACCCAGTGGTAAGGATGAAGCTCAAGAACCTGCAGAAGAAGTTGCAGAAAC
>CAYRWJ010000008.1:0-18128 GCA_964427985.1 uncultured Methanosarcinales archaeon | reverse complement strand
ACCAGCTGAAGAAACTACAGAAGAAGCACCTGCAGAAGAAGTTGCAGAAACACCAGCTGAAGAAACTACAGAAGAAGCACCTGCAGAAGAAGTTGCAGAAACACCAAGTGAAGAAACTACAGAAGAAGCACCTGCAGAAGAAGTTGCAGAACCTACACAAGAAGCAAGTGAAGAATCTGAAGAAGAAACACCTGCAGAAGAACCACAACCAACTCAAGAAACAACAGAAGCACCAAGTGAAACTCAAGAAACACCTGCAGAAGAAGTTGCAGAAGAAACTACAGAAGAAGCACCTGCAGAAGAAGTTGCAGAACCTACACAAGAAGCAAGTGAAGAATCTGAAGAAGAAACACCTGCAGAAGAACCACAACCAACTCAAGAAACAACAGAAGCACCAAGTGATTCTCTTGAAAAAGCAGAAGAAATTCTTGAAGATGTTGAAGAAGAAATTAAAGAAGACGAAGCTTCTCAATAATTTTTTTTTTAAAAAGATTTAAATAACAAGTTAATCCTCTTTTCTTTATGGATTACAACAAAATTGGATTCAAAGCAGGAATAGAAATTCATCAACAATTAGAAGGTTTGAAACTGTTTTGTAATTGCCCTGCAATAAATTCTGACAAAAAACCAAATCTAAAAGCAGAACGTAAACTAAGAGCAGTAGTTGGTGAAACTGGAGAAATTGATGTAGCCGCAGCACATGAAATGGCAAAAGAAAAAACATTCAGTTATGTTTCTAATTCAGAAGATACTTGTTCAATAGATTATGATGAAGAACCGCCAAGAAATGTTAATGAACATCATCTAAACACAGCAATAATGGTATGCAAACTATTAAATGCAGAAATAATAGACGAACTACAAGTAATGCGAAAAACAGTAATTGATGGTTCTAATGTATCTGGATTTCAACGAACAATGCTAATTGGGAAAAACGGATTTGTTGAAACTTCAAAAGGAAAAGTCAGAATACCTGCCATATTCTTAGAAGAAGAAGCAGCACAAAAACTAAAAAGTAAAGATGGTTCAATTAAATACAAATTAGATAGATTAGGAATTGCACTACTTGAAATAACCACCGATGCTTCCTTAAAAGACCCAGAACATGTTAAAGAAACAGCAACAACAATAGGAATGATTCTAAGAAGTACAGAAAGAGTAAAAAGAGGAATAGGAACCATAAGACAAGATGTTAATGTATCTATTAAAAAAGGAGATAGAGTTGAAGTAAAAGGATTTCAAGATTTAAAAAGTATTCCAAAAGTAATTAAAATAGAAATAGAAAGACAACAAAAACTTGTTTCAGAAGAAAAAAATGTTAAACGAGAAGTAAGAAAAGCAGAATCAGATTTTAGCACATCTTTTATGCGACCAATGCCCGGAAAAGCAAGATTATACCCTGAAACCGACATTTTACCAATTAGAATTTCCAAACAAGATATTGAAAAAATCAAGTTACCCGAATTATTAACAGAAAGAAGTTTAAAATTAGAAAAAGAATTTGGAATTAATGATATTCTAGCAAAAGAAATTTTAAAACAGAAAATTGACTTAAACAAATATGTTAAAAGATTCAAACTAAAAGCAGATGTTATTGCAAATATATTAATTAATGTTCCAAAAGATATTAAATCACGCCTTGGACTAAATATTAATAAATTAACAGAAAAAGATTTTATTGAGGTATTAGAAAAGTTAGACAAAAATGAAATATCAAAAGATGCAGTAATTAATGTATTATCAATAAAATGTTCAGGTAAAGAAGTAGACTATTCAAAATTTAAAAAAACAGATAGTGCAGATTTAGAAAAAGGAATTTCAGAAATTATAAAAGAAAAACCAGGACTTAATGCAGGCGCATATATGGGATTAATCATGGCAAAATTTAAAGGAAAAGTAGATGGTAAAAAAGCAATGGAAATTCTAAAGAAATTAATCTAATCTTTCTAAAACATCAGACAAGTAAACAGGTTGAACGTACCCCTCTCCGCCTGAAACAGGCATAATTCTGCTCCAAGAACGTACTTGTGAAGCATTTACTTTACCATTCTCAAAAAAGCTAACTGTAAAACCTAAATGATCAAAACCAAGTATAACATTTTCCTGAGGAATACAAGGAACAAAAATTCTACCCCCTGCAACTAACCTTGATAAAGAATAAGTTTTATTGTAACCTAATCCAAAGTCATCCTCTAAGCGTCTATCAATCTCACAAAGTGATATATTTTTTTGTCTTAAATGCGCTTTTAACCTACCTGAAAAAACAGGAACGGGATCAACATCAACCGACTGATTTTTTTTTCTTGCTTCTGTTAATACATCTTCAGGAATACGATGGTCTACCTTTCTTCCAATAAACGCACAAAATCCTTCACTTAAATGTCCTGCTGCCATTACAAAAAGAAATTAAATACCCTTTAAAAAGATACTTGAAAAAAAGAGAAAAAGAAATGGGAATTCTTAAAAAAATTAATCTAATCGTTCTAAAACCTCATACAATTTAACAGGTTGCACATACCCTTTTCCAGAAGAAACAGGCATAACTCTACTCCATTGTTTCATTAAAGTAGGCGTTGCTTGACTGTACTCAAAAAATCTAACAGCAAAACTTAAATAATCAAAACCTTGTATAACCCTCCCATTAGGAATGCATGGAACAAAAATTCTACCCCCTGCAACTAACCTTGATAAAGAATAAGTTGGGTTTTTTTCTAACCCGAATTCATCAATTAATTGTCCATTAATCCAAGCAAGTGCTATTTTATTTTCTTTTAAATGAGATCTTACTCCCAAATAAAAAGTAGAAGTCTGATCTTTTCCACTCATAACCTGAGCCGATCTAGATTTAGCTAAAACTGCTTCACCAAAATGATGATTTGGATTCCTTCTTAACTGCGCACACATTTGGTGCATTGATGCAAATCGCCTTACCATTATAAAAAGAAACTAAAAATGATTTAAAAAGATACTTAAAAAAAAAGAAAAAAAGCAATGAAACTTCTAAAGAAATTATTATAATTGAACTACAACATCAGGATCTAATCGTTCTAAAACATCAATTAGTTCAACAGGTCGCTCATAATCCTTACCTGATGAATCAGGAAGATGATTAGCCCAACCCATAAGAATTCCACGATTTACTCTACAAAACTCAAAAATGCCAACTGTTGGACTCAAATAATCAAACTTTGATTTAACCCTGTCCCTACGAATACAAGGAACAAAAATTCTACCACCAGAAACTAAACTTACTACTTTACTTGCTTTACTTTCAGACCAATCAAACTCACAAACCAAATAATTTCTAACACTAGTAAAAGGTAAATGTTGTGCTTTTACATGTAATTTAAAAGCATCATAAAAAATTGGTCTTGGTGTCTTTTCCCAAGTATGTCCTTCCCTAACTCTCAACAAAGTTTCTTCACTTGGATGGTGTATTCCGTTACCCTCCAGGTATGGAAAAACTGATGAACCAAAATGTCCTGCTGCCATTATAAAAAGAAATTAAATACCCTTTAAAAAGATACTTGAAAAAAGAGAAAAAGCAATGGAAATTCTAAAAAAGTTAATTTAATAGAGCTACAACCGCATCAAACCTAGCAGGTTGCACATATCCTTTTCCAGAAGAAACAGGCATAACTCTACTCCATTTTCTCATTAAAATAGGAGTTGCTTGGCAATATCTGAAAAATTCAGCAGCTACAATTTCATGATCAACATGCAGAACATATCCTTTACGTAAACAAGGAACAAAAATTCGCCCACTAGCACATAAATCTGCAATTTTTGAAGAAGGACTTTTTCCCATATCAAAAACCTCATCTAAAACTCTTGCTCCGCCACATATAGAAAGGTTTCTAGCTTTTAAATGACCTTTTAATTCAGGATAAAAAGTGGGAGTTACTTCTTTACCTTTTAAATCATGAGTTATTCCAAAATGCCTTACTGCTATTTCACCAGCACGAGTGGTTTGATTTCTACTCCAAACTGCACATTGTCGCATTGTTAAACTGTTATAACCGTACATTACAAAAAGAAACTAAAAATGATTTAAAAAGATACCTGATTTTACCCCTGATAAGAGTCGAAAGTAGACTGAATCATGTCTTTTATACCCTGTTTAGGAACCCAACCAAGAACTTCTTTAGCCAATTTATTAGAAGCTAAAACAATACCTACATCTCCCGCTCTTCTTTCCCCAAATTCAACAACAAAATCTTTACCTGAAATTTCTTTAAATTCACTTATCAGTTCCTTAACAGTATAACCCTCACCACTACCCAAATTAATAATTCCTGAAAAGTCAGAATCTAAAGCCAAAACATGAGCATCAACCAAATCATTAATATCAATATAATCTCTAACACAAGTACCATCTTTTGTAGGATAATCAGTTCCAAACACAGTTAATTTTTCTCGGTTACCATTTATAACATCCATAATAATCGGGAAAATGTTTTTTGCATTAGGATCAACATATTTTAAACCAGCATCACCCGCCACATTAAAATATCTAAATGCAAGATATTCAATTCCGTGAATTTCTTTATACCATTTACAAAGCTCTTCAATTTTTAATTTAGTGAAACCATAAAAACTAATAGGATCAGTTTTAGTTTTTTCATCAACAAGTTCAACATCAATCAATCCATAAACAGCAGCAGTAGAAGAAAAAATTATTTTTTTAACATCATGTTTAACCATTTCATTAAGAAGATTAATAGTTCCAGTAATGTTATCAGAATACTTAACTGCGTCCCCCATCGATTCTTCAACTGCTTTGTACGCAGCAAAATGAATAACTGCATCAATCTTATTTTCAACAAATACTTTTTTTAAATCATCTTTATTTGTTAAATCAATTTCATAAAATTTAACCGCGCCATCAATCAATTCTTTCTTTCCTTTAGAAAGATTATCAACTACAACAACTTCATGACCTTTTTTTATTAACTCTTTAACACAGGCACTTCCAATATATCCTGCTCCACCAGTAACTAACACTTTCATAAATATTAAAATGAACATTATGTTTATAAGTTTTTAGAAAATGAAAACGCGCCTGCGAGGATTTGAACCCCGGACCTTCACCTTAGGAGGGTGCCACTCTATTTACCCTGACATAAAGCCATCCAGGCTGAGCTACAGGCGCATAAATTTACTAACAAGAATTAATTTATAATGTTTTCTAAGTCTAAAGGATTATTAATTGAAAAATCTGCAAATTCTTCTTCGCCACCAGAAGCATGACCCCATTTAACAAAAATCTTTTTTGCTTTTGTCAAAACTTGCAAATCAGAAAGTTTATCACCCAAAACAAATTCAATAATTCCTTCTTGTTCTAATTTCTTAATATTTTCATCATTTGAAACTCCAAGAATGGGAGGTTGACCAAAAATAAAATCAAAAACTTCTAAATTAACTATCTGAAACATTCCAGAAATTATGTCAGTTCTAACACCAGAAACAATAGCCAGTTTATATCCTAATGATTTTATTCTTTTTAATTGTTCAACTAAACCCTCAACAAATATTTTTTGTTTATGTTTTTTTGCAACCACAAACATACCAATTTGAAATAAGTTGGTTGCAATCTGATTTTGAAATTGTTTACCTGAAAGTTTAATCTGGTCAGCATTATTTGTTAAATAATCCAACTCACCATCTTCATTTATTCCAGTCAGTTTTTCAACAAATTCTCTATTTGCTTTGTATAATTGCTCTGGATTTGAATGGTCTTCCTTGTTTGGTAAAGACCGTTCTAAAACTTTAGCACGAAACTCATTTGCTTCCTCAATAATTTCTGGTTTGATTAATGTCCCTGCAAAATCAATTGCGATTAGTTTAGTCATGATGATAATGAAGTTTTTAAGGTATATAAATATATCTAAACTAACCGAAAACTATATAAACTATAGCCATTATAGCGGTTATAGAATGAACACAACAATACAAATAAGCAAAGAAATCAAAGAATAATATGCTCGTTTTGGTTCTAAAGGCGAAACTTATGATGATATTCTTCAAAAAGTATATGCTCTAGCAGTTAAAGAACACTTAAGAATGTTTTTAATGGATGATAAAAACACAATTACTATAGATGAAGCCATAAAAGAACACAAGAAAAGATGGTAATAACCATAAATATTGTTAAGGAACTCTTTGAAGAAATTGAAAAAAAATTCAAAAAAGAGGCAGAAAAGATATTTGCGTTAATTAAAAGTTTAGAAAAAAACCCAAATAAAGGAAAACTTCTTGGAAATGTTGGAGGAATTATTATTAAAGAATTAAAATATAAAAGTTTTAGATTTTACTTCATAACATCAGGCCATAAGCTAAAACTTATTGGACGAGAAGAAACGATTAATCTTTTAATACGTTTTGTAAGAATGTCAGATAAGAAAAATCAACAGAAAACAATAAACGAAATAAAAAAAGTATTACAAGCAATGGACCCAGAAGAGTTTATTTAATAAATTACAATAAATTAGACATATCTTCAACTTTATATTCTTCTGCAGTCTGATAAACATCCAAATCAGTAACAAAATCAGAAACATAACTCTTAATATTTTCTATTATATTATTTAAATGAGAAATATCTTTGAAAGCAATAACACAATAAAAATCAAACTTACCAATGATTTTTGAGAAGTGGAATACGTATTTATTATTCGTTACCTTCTTTATGAAATCATCTTTGTTTCCACTTGTTTTTGTTTTTATTAACAGAATAGAATAATTTGGAAGTCCTAAAACTGAAGGGTTTATCAGAGGGATGAATCCTTCAATAACTTTACTGTTTTGAAGTTTTTTTAATCTTCGCGCAATAGAATCTCGTCTTAAACCAGTACGTTTAGCAATATTTGCTATTGATAACCTTCCATCTTCAAATAATGTTTTTAAAATAAGTTTATCTTTCTTGTCGACAAAAGATTCTTTTAAGTTTTTATCCATTTTAAATAATGTAAGTAAGCTATATTTATAAGCTTTCCGCTTATTATACGCGTCTTTTCATAGATTCCTTTATATAATTAAAGCATTACTACTACCTTATAACAACAAAAGAGGAAAAAATGATATGGGAAGATTATGTGGAAAGCGAATACAAACAAACAAAGAAAAGATGTTCACCAAATCTAAACAAAACATTAGGAATATGGTGCATGAGGTAATAAAATGATAAGTGTAATCACAGAAGATAAAATGCCTAAAACATTTACGGGATTATTAGGAAACTTTGCTAGAACTTATGAAGAAGAACCAGCACCAACAACATTCCAAAATTATGTAAGATGGCGAATGAAACAAACTTACCCTTTACTAGATGAAACCGCAATAAGTATAGAAAGACGTACCAAGGTTAAGATTAACAGAATAAATTCCTTTGGGAGAGAGGTAAGTGAAAAAGTTTTAGCGGATTATATAAGTCTGCTTAATTTACGTTATGCTCCGGCAACAATTACCCAACGAGAAAAAGGGTATGATTGGCAACTATCTGAAAGAAAAAAATTTAAATTTAAATTTAACCAATTTCAAACACAAATAATGCAAAAACTAAAAAATCGCAAGCAGTTGGATCCTAACACCCAACCCCAAGTTACAAAAGCGGATTTGACACTCCCATTATTTGCAATAACTAATAAAACAAAATATAACACAAAAGGAGTAGTTAGTTGTAGCGTCCCTCTTGATTTAAGAGCTCAAGTTGGAGACCAAGGACAAACGTATATTGATTTAGGCAAGATGCAATTTAGAATGCCCGTAGACATAGAAGTAACAGCACCAATAGCTCCAGCAGAAGTTAAAAACGCATTACCCGCCGCACTTGCAATATATTATCAAGCAGTTGGAGAAGCCGTATCTGCAGTAGATGCACAATCCCCAAAAGTATTCCCTGCAACAACAGAAGTACTCGGGGTACCAACAGTCGAAACACTCAACATTTCATCAACATTCCCAAAACCGACCATTAGAAGACCAGCATACAGCGACCCCGCATTAATTCTAAAATGTGGATCAGACAGATACATAATTGGCTTGTGGGATGATGAAAACGCTGAAGTCGGCAATATAGAAGACATCGTTCGAGAATGGAGCGAAGGAAGTTTTGAAAAACTAATTCAATAACCTTTTTAACTAATTCTTTTATTATTATTGAATATGAAAGTTAAAAGCATACAAATAAAATCAGTAGTCTCAAAATCAAAACTACCTGACGCAGATTATGTAATCAACCCATACATTGGATGTGAACATGGATGTAAATATTGTTATGCTCGATTTATGAAAAGATTTACTGGACACAAAGAAGCATGGGGTGAGTTCGTAGATGTAAAGGAAAATGCAGTTGAAACAATCTCAGACAAGTATGCTGGAGCAAATATGGTTCTTGGTTCAGTAACAGACCCTTACCAACCAATAGAAAAAAAATATGAGTTAACAAGAAGAATTCTAAAAAGATTAATTGATTTACAACCCGAACTAAACATATTAACAAAATCTGATTTAGTGGTAAGAGATGTAGACTTGATTAAACAATTCAAACAATGTGTAGTGGCAATTTCATTATCCATGCTCAACAATGAAAAAAGAAATAAATTAGAAAAATCAGTTTCAGCAGAAAGAAGAATAACTGCATTAAAAAAGCTACATGAAAATGGAATAAAAACCGTATTGTTTATTTCGCCAATCTTCCCAAAACTAACTGAATGGAAAAAAATGATTGAATTAACAAAAGATTTTGTAGATGAATACTGGTTTGAAAATATAAATTTATATCCCTCCATAAAAGAAAATGTTAAGGAATATGTTGAAGATGTTAATTGGGACGAAGTTGAAAAAGAGATAAAAAGTAATTGTAAAAAAGAAAAAGTAAAGTATAAAATATACTTTCACCACGGTAAAAAATGAAAATAAAAGAACAATTAGAAGATTTCATTGTAATCGAAAAAAGTAATGTAGAAATAAACGAAACCGGAGAATATACTTATTTCTTAATGAAAAAAGAAAATTACAATACTGTGAAAGCAATAGAATTAATTGCAAAAAGATTACACGCCCCATTTCGCAACATTGGTTTTGCAGGAAACAAAGACAAAAAAGCAATAACTACCCAAGTATGTTCAGTAAAAGGATTTGGCAAAATAAGAATAGAAAAAATTTCATCAGAAGGAATCAAATTAACGTATTTAGGAAAAGGAGACAAACCAGTTTCATTAGGAGATTTAGAAGGAAATAATTTTGAAATTCTTGTAAGAGATGCTTCTGTTCCAAATAAAATAGATAAATTCATCAATTATTATGGCAAACAAAGATTTGGAGGCAATAATATTGAAGTAGGAAGAGCCATTATTAAAAAAGATTTCAAAGAAGCATGCAGGTTGTTAAACTTAGATGAGTCTAACGCCGTAATGTCACTAAGAAACTTAAATAAAAAATTATTAACATTATATGTTCACGCATACCAATCCTGGATATGGAATGAAAGTGTTAAAACTTTAAATGATGTTGACGAATTAGAATTAATTGGATTTGGAAACAATTTCGAAAATGAAATAACAAAAAAAGAAAAAATTAAACCCAGAGATTTTATAATTAGACAAATTCCCGATTTAAGTAGAGAAGGGAGTGTGAGAAAAGTATGGTGTGAAGTAAAAGAATTAAGTATAGAAAAAAAAGGGGACAATGTTCTACTAAAGTTCTTCTTGCCAAAAGGCAGTTACGCAACAGTATTTATTGAGGCATTATTCCAATAACATTATAAGTAAAAATACGTTCTTTATGTAAATGGATAGAGTCAAACAATTAAGTTTAAAAGGCATCCTTAGACCGATAACTGTTGCACCTTATGCAACCTTGCTAACCATTGGAGGACTTGGTTTAATGGTTTGGGGAGCACCATTCATTTATCAAAACGCTCCAACAATTAAACGCACAGCACAAGCATTAAGTTCAGGTATGGGGCTTGGCATTACTTATGTGGGATTGCTTTCTTATAAAGAAGCATATCGAATGTTTTTTCGCGGATTAAAAACTATTGCAAATAAAAGAATAACAGACCATGAAACTTTATTTTATAATGAAATAAAAGAATTAAAAAACCCCTGCGCATACCACGCATATAAAACTGCGGCAAGATTTATGGGAAAAAAAGAAGAATTTCACTCAGCAGCAAGACGATTAAGAGAAGATTATGGGCGTCTTGAATGTGATATTATTAACACAACATCATAAGTTCTCAATTATTTCTATAACTACATCAACAACACTACCAATATCATCAGAACTTGCATCCACAACCTTAAACTCTGCCCTTTTTTTATAAAAATCAATAACCGGCAAGGTAATCTTATTAAAAACCTTTAACCTTTCTTTAATAGCTGCAGGCAGGTCATCTTTTCTTTGAATTAACCTTGTATTACAGTTATCACAAACACCTTTTTTCTTTGAGGAATTAGTAATAAGATTATAAATTGCCTCACACTTAGGACAAACTCGCCTATTAGATAAACGTCCAATAATAACTTTCTCATCAGCAACAAAATTAATTATTAACTCTGGCTTTGCAAATTCATCAAGTTGTTTAGCTTGATAAACAGTTCTAGGAAAACCATCAAAAAGAACATTAGTTTTACGTCCAATAGCTTTTTTAATAACTCCAATAACTAAATCATCATCAAGTAAATCTCCTGCTTCCATCTTAAAATAACCCTTTTTAACCAACTCAGGTTTATCACGAACATTTTCCCTTAACAATTCACCAGGAGAAACAGGAAATAATTTATACTTTTTTACAATTTTAGAAGCATAAGTTCCTTTTCCAACACCCGGCACACCAATAAAAACAAGATTCAACCTAAATACCTCAAATCTTTTTCTTCACTATCATTCTCATCCCAACTAGACTTCATCTTACTAACAATCACCCTTAATTGTTCTTTCATAGTTTTCCATTCCTTAAAGGCATCATTAATAAACTCAGCTTCCAATTCTTCACCATCAAGCGCAGACTCTACAGCATATCTAGATAATTTCATTAACTTTTTATATAATTTAAAAACTTCTGTTTTTTTATTCTCATCAAAATGTGTTACTTCATACATTTGTTCAATAGAAGAAGTATCGGGTTGTAATAATCCATGCAACAAATCGCAATAAACTTCAAATTTGTTTTGAATTTTTCTCCTTATTTCTCTAAGAATAAAGGGTTTGTCCTTTTCTATTTCAAACTCATAATCAAGGATATCAAAATCTGGGAGTGAATACTTTTTTTGTAATTGAGAATACTTCATGTAAAATAAGTAAAATACGTCTTATAAAAAGGTTTCTACCACATCACTCCACCACATTACGTTCTGAGCATGTTAAAGCAGATGATTTCTAATCATTTGAACTAACAACTTAAAAATAGCAAAAACTAAAAATAAAATCTTAATTAAGTAAAATAATAAAAAATAAAAAGAAACCAAAAACATACCTGAACCAAATAATAACTTCAAGGATCCATTATAATAAGAAGCAGTACTGGAATAGAAAAGAAAAAGATAATAAAACAAAAAACATAAAGAAGAAACAATAGTTAGATGATACAACAACTTCTTAATTAAATGAAAGAAAGATATAAAGAAAATTATCACACCAAGAACAATAGACGCAATAACAACTAATTGAACATTACCAACAAGGTTTTGCGCAATAACATCAACACCAATAAAATCCCCCGAAACAATTGATTTTAACTTAAATAAAGGAATTAATAAAAAACTAGGTAAAGATGCAAAAAACAAAGCTAAAAACCATTTAGGAAGCCCATTTCTTTTCGCTTTATAAATCTCAATCCAAATAAAACCAGCCATTAAAACTAAAGCAAAAATGGCAAATACATTAAAAAAATAAGCAAAATAAGTAGTAATACCAAAATTAGCAACATCTTGCCCCAGCAAATAATAAATTGGTTTATGACCTAACTTTTGAAAATATAAAGAATTAGTCAAATTAAAAACATAAGGTAATAAAAAATTACCCATCTCAGTTAATAAATGAAGAATTAATATTCCAGTAATTCCTAAAAAAACTTTTTCTTTATCATGAAAAAACTTAATTATTTTCTCATAGAACGTCTCACCAAAATTACCAATTTTATACAAAAGGTTTTCTGGAGAAAATTTTGAATGATTTTTAACAATAAAAATAAAATATATTATTAATGCAATAATAACCACCAAACTATCAACTGCTATACCCAACCATTCTAAAACCAAATCAAAAACCAAAATTAAAAAAGAAGTTAAAATAAAAAAAATCGCAATAAATTTTAATATCCAAGATTTGTCAGCCAAATTCATATTACCCAACAAGCTTTGTTCATTAATTTTACAAAAAGCCAAATAAAAAGAAACCAACAACAACCCTATTCCCGCAATATAAAAAGAAAACATCTCAATCTGCACACCATACGTTGAAAATAACAAAAACAAACTATGAAACCAATTAGATTCAGAATTAGAAGTTATTGCAATCAAATTTTTCACAAGAAACAATAAATAAAAAAAGAGAATAGAAACATCAATAAATCTTGTAGAAATTATCCCACACTTTTCAAATTTATTTTTTCCAATAAAAATCCAAACAAAACCAATTTTATAGAAAAGAACTGCAAGAATAGTCCAAGAAATTATTTTTTTAACAAAATCCAAATCTTCAGGCAAAAACCTAAAAAAATCAAGAACATTCAATATAACTAAAATTACTAAAACGACTTCAGCAAATCTAACTTTACCATTCATACTTGTTTTTAAAGAAAGTAGTATTTAATTGTTTTCTTTTTAAATAAATGCAAAAAAGATTTGAAATCCTTCTCTTACACCCGCGCTCAATAGGTAAATAAGCGGAAAACCCACTAAAGAACCAATAATTACTAAAGGTTTTTTCCACGTAAAGATAAAAGCAATCACCAAACCAATATAAGCCAAAAGAAGAACAATAGAAAGAATCAAAGAAATTGTTAAAGCTACCTGCACATCAAAAATCATACCCCCAAATTGAGAACGCGTAGCCCATGCTTGAAAAATTAAAACTAACCATACAACAAAAAAACCAGAAAAGAATTCTATTGCCATCTGCTTTGGACTTTTAAATAAAGGTTGTTGCACCATTCCTGTTGGAACTGGTTGAACAGGTTGTTGAACAGGTTGTGCTTGCTGAACTGGTTGAACGGGTATTTGAGAACTAACATTTACTGGTTGAACAGGTTGTTGAATTGGCATAACCCTATTTAATATTTTAAGTATATAAACTTTTTGGCGCCAAAAAAATTAAAAAGAGGAACAATAACCGACTAAACAAATGACTAAATTAATTGCTTGTTTATCAACAGGAAAAGGAACATGGGCTGAAGTAATCAAAGTTATTGAAAGTTCGGATTGGGAAAAAGTATTTTTAATCACTAATGAATTTGGAAAAGAAAAATTTACACATGATAATGTTGAGTTAATTGTTGTTAATGGAAGTGTAAAAGAAATGAGTGACCAAATTCACAAATTCTTAAGAAACAAAATTGGTTTTGATGAAGTTGCGATAAACTTAGTATCTGGAAACGGCAATGAACATATGGCACTAATTACTGCAGTGTTAAGATTGGGAACGGGAATACGATTTATAACAACAGAAGAAGGAAAAATAAAAGAAATTTAAGGCATAATTCCATACCAAGCCAATAAAAATCTGTCAACAACCCTAACCATATCCCACTCATTACCCATAAGAATAACACAATTACCACTTTGAACAATCATTGGCGCTTTATCCTTTTTAACATAAATAACAGGTAAATTTGTTGAATCACAAGTTACAATTGGTCTTCCTTCACAAACAGTTTCATTAGAAGTACATGCAGCAAAAGGACGAGCTTTAATTCCCTTAGCTAAATTAAGACTTAACTCTGCAGCAGACAAAGCAACATATTTCATCTGAGTAGAATTAGGATCAAAAGTAATAAACATATCACCATTAACAAAACGTTCATCTACTTCCCCAACAATACTAATATTCTCTTTTAAATCTCTTGGACCATAATGCAAAGGAATTTCAATTATTTCATTGCCAACCTTAATACGAGTCATCCAAGAACCAAGAACATTAACAAAAACGTAACCATTGTAAATATACGAAACATCATCATCTAACTTACCATCTAAAGCCTGTTGAAAAACATCATCAATAGTTTGAGGCTCAGCTTCATGAAATGTTTTAAAAGCAATAAAACCAATAACAACCAAAGCAATAATAACAATAGTAACAATCAAATTCCTTTGACTATTTTTATCTAATTCATTTTCTTCAACATCTTTAACTTCATGGTCTTCCATTTTAAATTACCCCATAAAAACTGTATAACAATCTATCTCTATATTTTGCTACATCATACGATGAACCAACAGTAATATTTAAACAATTATCTACAAAAGACGCAGATGGATTTAAACCTTTCTTTATATAAATCACCGGAACAGAAGGAGTAGCATCTTCACAAGTTATTTTAGGAAGTGCAGTCTCATTTGTAGTAAATGCTGTCTGAACATATACTGAATCAGTTTCAAAAAGATATTTGTTAACATCAAAAACTAGTACACTGATTGGTTCTATCAAAGAATCATTAAGATCTGCAGTAATATGAAACATTTTAGTGCTTTTTAAAATAGTAGTAAATTCTTCAGGAAATTCAACTCTTGAAATCGGTTCAGGCAAAGAATAAAAAGAAATTTCAACATCATCAACCTTAAGACCATACATGTTTTCTCTTATATTAATAACATGATCATTATACCTAATTTTTGAACTAGACATATTACTAACAACCATACCAAATGCACTAGAGATAAAAAGAAGTGCTACAATCCATGCCATAATTGCTTGTTTGTTCATAAACATCCCCTTAATTTTTGTAAGTCCATTTTTTAAATAATAAATAATGCATTTAAATTGTTTTTGGTTTTTTACTAAGATTTGAAATAAACTTCTTAATATCAAGAATAGATTCGCATTCCTTAACATCCCTCTTGTTTATTTCAGTTTCAATATCTCGCGACATTCTAAATGCTTGATCATAAACCTCGCCAATAGAAGAACGAGCCTCATATTGTTCGTAAAGTTCAATATATCTTAAAATTTGATTAATTATCTCTTCTTTATTTAATTGTTTATTACTAAACACCCAAGGAGCATATTTTGTTTCACGCCCAATCATAACACCATCACACCCTGTACGTTCTAATAATTCTAACCCTTCTTTGTATGTTTTTACATCACCATTAGCAATTACTGGAACAGATATTTTTTCTTTTACTTGTTTCATAATCGTCCAGTTAGACTTACCTGCATACTTCTGCATTGCAGTTCTCCCATGAATTATAATTCTTTTAATGCCTGTTTTTTCAAAAGTTTACAAACATTAACCGCATTAAGAGATTGACCATCCCAACCAATTCTTATTTTAACATCAACTGGTTTAGAAGTACATTTAACCATAAAATGAACAATTTCACATAACTTTTCTGGGTCTTTTAATAATGCTGCACCACAGCCTCTTTCTAAATAATCTTTTTCTATACAACCCGCATTAAAATTAATTGTATCCGCCAAGTCCTCAATAAGATTTACTGCTTTTTTGATTTTTTTAAGGTCTGTACCAATCAATTGAATTGCAACAGGTCTTTCTTTTTCTTGAATATTAATCAAATTTTCAACTTCTGCCTTAGTTTTAGTACATAATAAATCAACATCATACATTTGAGTATATATGACATCCGCGCCATTCTCTTTACAAAGAAGTCTAAAAGCAGTAGAATTAATTCCCGCCATAGGTGCTAAAATAAAAGGTTTCATGATAATAAAAACAAAAATCTTCTGATTTTTGAATATTATAACTTGAAAATAATACCCAAGTTATAATAAAAGCCCCCGGTGAGAGTTGCACTCACGACCTTTTGATATCCTTGAAAACGTACAAGTCAAACGCAATAGCTACTATGCCACGGGGGCATAACAATTAGAAGATATAATTACTTTATAAAAGTTATTATTCAAACCCTTTTTTCTCAAAGAAAATTTCTGGTGAAACACCAAACTGTTTAAGCTCGAGATATTCCTTAATAAAAGATTGTAACTTATAAACTTCTTCATAGAGAGTTTCCTCATGACGTTCTATCTTAGCACGATACCATTTAGTTCTAAACCAATTACGAAAATACCTTAAAATTCCGGTTTCCCATTTACCTTTAGAATCATCTGCTTCTAAAACTAAAGTACCACGAATAGCAACAGTAATCTCTCCAATCTGCATCTTATGCTTTTTATCATTTTGCAAAACTTCCGTATCCTTAATATTTAAACCAAGATAATCAATATCAATTTTATACATAAAATATTTATTTTTAGGTTGTTTTTTAGTTCTCCACCAAATATGATACTCTTTAGCATCACCCATCCTAACCTGTTCAGAATAAAAAATTTCCATCTTTGTTTCAGGCGAAAGTTTTTTATCCAAATACTCATGATCCAATAAAAAACGGTAAATAAGCTTGTACAAATTCTTTAAATGAAACGGATTTTGAAAAACTACTTTAATATCTGCAATTACATCTGTATCTGACATATATAAAACTCGTATTAATTACCTTATATATTTTTTGGTAAAGTTTATATAAAATACCATGATCCAATTAATATGAAATGCAGTAAATGTAATAAAAAAATAGAAAGGACATTTCTTGGTAAAATAAAAGGCACGATTATAAAAGGAAACGCAATCTGTTCAGCGTGTCAGAAATTAAAGACTTCTGAATAAAGCTTATTCAGTCTCGTAATAAGTCTAAATGATGTCTAAGTGTTTCTCCACGCCAACGACCCTCACGACCCATGAGCAGGCCAGTAATAGCCTGTTCAGGAAAACTAACACCTCCCAAATTCTCAAAACCCGTAGTATATAACCCCCACTCACCCAATTGATTACCATACACAAACTCAAAATAACCTCTCTCCATTTCATAAGTTTTATGCAACATTCTAATATGCGCAGCAGAAAGCGTATTTCCTTCTAACGAAAGAATCTCAAAATCTTTTGAAACAAACCGACCAAAAAGGTTAGATTTACTTTCATCTATTTTAGACTGACTCATGGCACGATGACTGCAAACTCCAGATTCATGATAAGTTTCACAATATAACCTACCTCTGCCATCAGAAATCGCAGTGCCAATAAATCCCAAACCAGGATTCGAAATCTGGGTAGTGGTCAAATAAGAAAAATCAAAAACAGGAAGATTTAACAAAGCCATATCAACAAAATCCATGGATTCAACATCAATAAAATAACCCTTTTCACCCGTCCATCTAGGTTCCCAAATAAACAAACAAGGACTATTTTCTTGAATGAATTCTTGACACGATTCATACATTTGGTACAACTCACTCAGAGTTCTTGGACTAAAACGCTCCCAGTTAACAGTTTTCAAACCCATATTTCTAATTTTAGAATAAACTTCGGAAGTAGCCAGGTCAGCAACTCCACTAATCTGTCCAGTCTTAACCCATTCACCCATCGAAGCCATAATTACTAAGTGGAGGAAATCTTTTTATAGTTTGCTAAGGTGTAGAAGTTAAATGCCCTCGTAGCATAGTGGTAATGCGTTCGCCTCGTAAGCGAAAGACCAAGAGTTCAAATCTCTTCGAGGGCTTTAAAAGCGTAACATTTATATAACAACTGTAATAATAATATTACATATGTTAAAAAAAGATAACTTTAATAAGGTTTTAGAAGTATTTTTTGATAATCCTTTACCTGACGGCACAGGATTTCAGCTTAGAGAAATTAGTAGAAACATAAAACTGGCCCCAAAATCAGTAAAGTCATACTTAACTGAACTTGAAAAAGTTAACTTAATAATTAAAAAAAAGCACAGAATACAAAACTATCCTGTTTATTATGCTAATAGAGATCATAACTACTTTAAATTCTTAAAAAAACTAAACATCATAAAAAGAATAAAAGAATCAGGACTTTTAGATTATCTTGATGAAAAATGCATGCCTGACGTTATCATCTTATTTGGTTCAGCTTCAAAAGGTGA